>CAZEXO010000046.1:0-21309 GCA_964516545.1 uncultured Melioribacteraceae bacterium | reverse complement strand
AACCAGATACATTGTTGGTAATAAAAATATATACGAACAATGGAAAGAGAATTTGATCAAACAGGTGAGCCCCGGGAAAAAAGAAAAACTTCTTATCGAATATTTTGACGATGTTGATCAGCGGCATAAAAAATACGGCGATTCCCCTAAAGTGCTTGAGCCCAATATCAAATACAGCGCCGGCGGACTCAGGGATTTTCATACTATAGGATGGATTTATTCTCTTCTGAATAATATTTATCAAACCACTCAGCAGGAAACAACCCACACCGAATATCTTCTTGAGATAATGAAGAACGAAAGACTCATAACTGATAAAGCGATTACACGGTTGCGTGATAGTTATGAATTCGTTTTAAGAACCCGGAATCTTCTTCACCTCTTGGAAAATCAAAAAAATGACAGACTCGAGTTTACCGCTCAGGAAAAAATTGCCGACTTCTTGGGATATAAAGGACAGGAATGGCATGATTTCATGAAAAGGTATTTTTACTCGGCAGGCATCCTTAACCGTTTTTGTAAAACGATGATAAAACGATTCAGAGACGAAATCACTGCGCCTATTTCGGAATATCTTACCATCGAACTTGATAATGATTTTTCAGTCCGCGGCAAAGTAATCTATATGAATCATGATAATGAAGGACTTTCTTTGTCTGACATTCTGCGCGCTTATTATTATCGCGGACTTCATGACGCAAGATTCGAAGAAAAACTCCGTTCGCTGATAATTGAAAGAGTTATTGAACTTGAGGGAACATACACACCTGAAAGAGATTCGTCAGTATTTTTCAGGGAGATTCTTAAATTGCCTAAAAATGTTGGCAAAACTCTCGCTGCTATGAATGAGGTTGGATTGCTCGCTACGTTTTTACCCGAGTTTAAAGATCTTATCGGATTTTTCCAACCGGGTGTATACCATTGTTACACTGCCGATGAACATACTTTGGTTGCCCTTAACAATCTTGAGCTGCTTGAAGATGATAATTCTCATCTTGGAAAAATTTACAGAAGTATCCGAAACAAAGACATACTGTTTCTTGCCGTACTTTTTCACGATATCGCTAAACCTATTTCAGTCTCGGGCCATGAAATTATCGGATCGGAAATTGCCTGCTCGATTATGGAACGTTTAGGTTACGAACATAATGATATCGTTACCGTTCAGTTCTTAGTTCGTCATCATTTAACCATGGAACAAATTGCCTTCAGAAGGAACCTGAATGATGCAGCTACGCTTAATGCCTTCAGAGCTGTCATCAAAAAACCGGCTGATATTGATTTACTTTATTTGCTTACCTATGCCGATCTTTCTGCCGTGAATCCACAGGTCTGGACACAGTGGAAAAGCGATTTGCTTTACGAACTTTACAGTAAAACAAAAGCTATGCTTGTTGACAGAATTTCAGGTGAAGATTTGCTTTCGGCTTCTTCTGCAGAAATAATTGAGAAGACTTTTGACTCGGAAGATAAAAATGTTATCGAGCACTTAAAGTCGATTAATGATATCGGTTATCTTCAACAGTTTTCACAGGCGGAAATTAATTCCCATGTGGATGAAATTGAAAAGGGCTCGGATGTTTCCGTTTTCTTTAAGGAGGAGAGCGGATACACGAATATTACCGTGATTACTCAGGACAGTCATTCACTCATGTCCCGTTTATGCGGAGCGCTGGCGATAAATGATCTGAATATTTATGACGCTCGTATTTTCACACGTAACGACGGTATCATTATCGATAATTTTAATGTTTCTGATTTCAGAACTTCAGGCGCTGCCGATCCTGAGCGTTATGATAAAATTCGTAAAGACATTGTAGCCGCGGTTCAAAATCGTCTTCAGATTAGTCAGGAATTTAGCCGGGTAAGGTCAAAATGGTGGCGATTGGAAAATAAACTTTTCAAACGCCGGGGCAAAATTAAAATTGTTTTTGAGAAGCATGAAAAATATACAATCATTGATGTGTATTCACCCGACAGACTCGGTCTGCTTTATCAGATAACAAAAAAGATGAATGAACTTGGACTTTCAATTTATCTGGCAAAAATAGCTACCAAATCAGATGATGTTGTTGACTCATTTTACACGCTTGATCGCAACGGTAATAAAGTATCGCCCAATGAATTTGAGCTGATTCGTTTTGAATTAACTGAAGCAATAAAAGAATTGTTATAGGAGTTTCACTTGAACTTTATGAATAAAACCAATCCGATTGGTGTTTTTGATTCCGGTATTGGCGGATTAACAGTTGTTAAAAGAATAAATCAATTACTCCCCACAGAAAAAATAATTTATTTGGGTGATACGGCGCGGGTGCCTTATGGTTCGAAATCGAACTCAACAGTGATTGAGTACGCTCTTCAGAACACACAGTTTCTTATGAAGAAAAATGTAAAACTTATTGTTGTTGCCTGTAACACTGTTTCAGCGGTTGCAATGGATGCTCTGAAGAAAAAATTTGATATCCCGTTTATCAGTATGATCGAGCCGGGTGTGCAAATGGCTTTGCATCAGAGTAATTCAAAAAAAATAGGTGTGATCGGAACAAACGCAACAATAAATAATAAGGCATATTCAAACGCAATACATAAGCAGTTTAAGAAGGCAATTGTTTCGGAGAAGGCCTGTCCTTTGTTCGTACCATTCGCTGAAGAAGGGTGGACGGATCATAAAGCTATTCAGCTTGTAGCGAAAGATTATTTATCGGATTTAAAGGAAGAGGAAATTGATACTCTTATTCTGGGGTGTACTCATTATCCGATTCTCGCAAATACCATCCAAAAAGTTGTTGGTAAAAAAGTTAAGTTAATAGATTCAGGAACCGCCGCGTCATTCACAGTTGAAACACATCTTACTTCACGAGGATTAAGAACTACAACTGTTGCAGAAGCCAAACATGAATTTTATGTTACTGACATCCCCAGTAAATTCACTGAAATAGCTGAACGTTTCCTTGGAAAAAAACTCGACTATGTTGAAAAGATTGAACTGGATAGAGAGTTTCTGACAGTGAGATAACTTTTTCTTTTCATGAAGAAATTCCTGAAGAAGGAATCTGAGAGGTAAAATCATACCATTTATGGTCACTTTATGACCAGAATCTGCAACTTCGTTCCCTATTTAAAACAAATTAAAGAAAGAAAGAAGAAATTACCCCGTGAATATTTTACGTTATTTTTTGTAAAAATAATGAAAGGAAATTAAATGCCGGGTAGATTCGAATGGTTGTATTATTTCCTGCTGATTTTCTGTGTGGTAGTCTCTGTACTTTTATTCAGAAGATTGAGGTTTTTCAAAGGACGGGTACGATCAAAATATTCTAAATCGGATATAAAAAAAACAGGTAAAACTTTAGCACGTAAGAATTTCAGTGAAGATACATACACTGCAAAAAGAATGGACCGTTCCTACGAAATGTTATGTCCTGATTTCGGATTCACATCTGCTCTGTCGTTGCAGAATCAACTTGATACTTACGATTTTTCCGATGAACAGGTACGACACATTATTCCTGAGTACATGATTGGGAACGCGCTTAATGAAGTATTGAGAAATAACACAATTATAAACCTAAATTCTTTTGAAAGATTTGTATGTTCAATGGGCGATGATTATCTAATTCATCTCTGGAAACAGGCAAGAAGTAAAGTCGAAGGACAAGAAGGCAGATACTGGTTTCAGAAAATCGGGAAACAATTGGTTATTGAGTTAAGAAAAAGATTTAGTAATGAGTATAGAAATCTATTTTCCTATAACAGTAACTCAAATCAGTTTGTGAACTCATTTATTGACATTCCCAAATACATTTGCAAAAAAAATCCAAGATTTATAAAACATTTACTAAGTACTTTTATTGAAGTAATTGACCAGGTTGGAATGACGCCCCACCTTCAAATGATTGAAGGCACGCCGCTTATCGGAGCTGAAGGCAGCATGGCAAAATATAGATTTTATAGTTCAAAAAAAGAGAGAGATGAAGTCGGCGATCCTTTTAATATGATGACGAAAGAATCCGGACAAATGGTTTGGAGAAATACCAGCCGGCAGGATCGATCCGACTATTATACATGGAAGTATTACAATTTGATGGTGATTTTTATTGTTCTTACTCTGCTCTTACTTTTTGCTAAAGTATTGTTTAAGTGGCCGAGGTTCTAGTTATAAAATGCACAAATGTTATCTTGAGCGTAACGAATTCTTTTGAGGGCAATCGCTGGAGAGTTTTAACTTCGTAATTTATAATATGCAATTCCGGCAATGGTTTTACTATCCTTAATTCTTCCGTCAAGAATCATTTCAACAACTTCTTTCATTTCAAATTCGTGAAGTTCCATTCCGTATTCGCCTTCTTCTCTGGCATGATCGCCTGGGATAAGATTAGTTGCAAGAAAAATATGTAATTCTTCTGAACAAAAACCCGGAGTTGTATAAATGCTTCCTAGTTTAATGATGTTGTTTGTTTTGTAACCTGTTTCTTCCTGAAGTTCTCTTGATGCACAGAGGAGAGGATCTTCTCCTGTTTCAAGCTTACCGGCAGGTAGTTCGTATAGAGTTTTTTCAAAAGGATAACGATATTGTTTTACCAGCACAACTTTTCCTTCATCGGTAATCGGTAAAACAACAGAGCCGCCGTTATGCAAAACAACTTCGCGTTTTCCGGCGTTACCGCTGTCGTATGTAATCTCATCAACTTTAATCTTGAATACTTTTCCTGAAAAAACTATTTCGCTTCTATCAATTTTGTAATTCATATATATCCTGATTTTTGACTGTGAAAGTTAGTAAAATATTTTGAAGTGAGATGAGCAAAAAATTCTATTCTTCAAAAAAGAAATTTATTCCTTTGGATTTATTTTTCGGTTCATCACGGAAATGTAATTGTCTATCAGGATAAAATATTTTCAGCAATGAATGGAAATGCTGTGGTGAAGATTAACCACAGCTTTCCTTAATTGTCATTGAATCTAATTGTGGGCCTGAAGCGACAAGTGATTTACCTTGTTCGTTATCAGTATATTTTTCGAAATTTTTGGCAAATCGTGATGCAAGGTCATAGGCTTTTTCATACCATTCACCCGGATTGCCATAAGTGTTACGAGGATCAAGAATACTTGAATCAACATCGTGAAGTGATATGGGAATTTCAAGATTAAAGATAGGTATCATCATTGTTTCTGATCTTTCAATCGAACCGTCGAGAATAGCATCAATTATCGCACGAGTGTCTTTTATCGAAATTCTTTTTCCCGAACCATTCCAGCCGGTGTTAACAAGATATGCTTTTGCGCCTTGCGCATCCATTTTCTTAACAAGTTCTTCGCTATATTTTGTGGGGTGAAGCGATAGGAAAGCAGCGCCAAAACAGGATGAAAATGTCGGCTGCGGTACTGTTACGTCGCGTTCTGTTCCGGCTAACTTTGCCGTGAATCCAGAAAGAAAATGATACTGGGTCTGATCATGAGTCAGTTTTGAAACCGGAGGTAACACTCCGAATGCATCGGCAGTTAGAAAGATTACTTTATCAGCGTGACCGGCTTTTGAAACCGGCTTTACAATATTCTGTATGTGATAAATTGGGTATGAAACCCGTGTGTTCTCAGTTAGGGAACCGTCATCGAAATTAATTTTACCGTTCTCATCAACGCTAACATTTTCAAGAAGGGCGTCTCTTTTTATTGCGGCATAAATATCGGGTTCGCTTTCTTTGTCAAGATTTATTGTTTTTGCATAACAGCCGCCCTCAAAATTAAAAACTCCTTCATCATCCCAGCCATGTTCATCATCGCCGATAAGTTCACGATGCGGATCGGTCGATAAGGTTGTTTTTCCCGTCCCTGATAATCCGAAGAAAATTGCCACGTCTCCATTTTTACCTTTGTTAGCAGAACAATGCATGGATGCGATTCCTTTAAGCGGGAGGTAATAATTCATCATTGCGAAAATTCCTTTTTTCATCTCTCCGCCATACCACGTTCCGCCGATAATCTGCATTCGTTCAGTCAGGTTGAAGATAGTGAAAATTTCCGAATTCAATCCGTGTTTCTTAAAATTTTTATTTATTGCTTTCGATGCGTTAAGTACTACGAAATCAGGTTCACCATAATTTGCCAGTTCTTCTTCGGTTGGACGGATGAACATATTTTTCACAAAATGAGCCTGCCAGGCAACTTCCATTATGAAACGTACTTTCAAACGCGAGTCTTCATTTGGCCCGCAAAAAGTATCAACAACAAAGAGACGTTTACCTGAAAGTTGTTTGACAACAATTTTTTTCAGATCTGTCCATACTTCAGGTGTAATAGGTTTATTATCGTTTTTGGCTTTCTCACTTGTCCACCAGATGGTTTCTTTTGTAACATCATCAAGCACAAGGTATTTGTCTTTTGGCGAACGACCGGTATATACACCAGTCTTAACATTTACAGCACCAAGTTCTGTAAGAACCCCTTTTTCAAATCCTTCAAGATCAGGTTTCAACTCTTCGTGATAAAGGAAATCATAACTTGGGTTATAGACGATTTCAGATACGTCTGCGATGCCATATTTTTTAAGATTAATATTAGCCATGTGAACCTATATTTTTAGTTATGGAAATCAGGATAAGCAGGTGGGCAAAAATAATAAAAAAAATGAAAAATGCCAAAAATATTTTAGGGTATTAGTGAAAAGACATTTACTTATTTATTAAAAAATGATAAATAACAATTGTTTATAAGGTTCTTGAGCGATCTTTTGTAAATATCTTCACATCCAGGTTTATCGCATAATTTTCCATGATCATGAATAAAATACCATTATGACATTGTACGAAGATTTTCAGGGGTATAAATTGAGGTTGAATAATTAAGAATAGAGATGAGGGAATAAATTCTTAAGGTATAACAATCATGAGGATTTTTCTGCCAACTGGTTCGAATTAATCTATCTATTTATGGAGACATGCCTTCCACGCAAGAGTGCTCGGTTACAATTAACCGTGAAATATCAAATCCCTCAGTTTCAGCAGTTTGTAAAAGTTTATTGTAGATTGTTTGATCTAGATTTGGCTGACGCGCAAGTATCCACAAATATTTTCTGCTCGGCGTTCCAACCAATACATAGTTATAATCTTCTTTATCCAATTCAATTATCCAATAATCTCCTCTGAATGGCCAGAAGAATTGGACTTTTAATTTTGCGTTACCGCTATTTGGTACAACCCAGGCTTTTCCTTCGGCAATATCAAGATCGCCGCGAGCGCTGTCCTCCCGGCATTTATTGGTAACCTTTATAGTTTCTTCATCCAACATTTCGTATTCTGCAATGGTGCAGACGCATCCTTCCTGAAAACTATTCGGTAGTCTTGATATCTCATACCATTTACCGAGATATCGATTAAGATCAACATTATCAACGGTTTTCAGGGGCGGGTAATTACCACCGCAGCCGATTATAAAAGTTATTGATGAGATAAGACTAAGTAATTTTATAGTTCTCATATGATCTCCTTCTTAACAATGAAGGGAAATAAAAAGGGCAGTCGCGCTGCCCCGGAAATTATTTTCTGTAATAAGGTATTAATTCATGCCCGAGAAATTTCATCAGGGCGGTTATCACACCCAGATCATCCATATAGCCGATTAATGGAGCAATATCCGGAATTGCATCGATCGGTGAGATAAAATAAATCAGAGCTGCAACAACAATGGCTTTTCTGTGCCAGCTCACATAACTGTCTTTCATATACTGAAAGAGTGCAATTATATCATTGGCGAATGAGATTTTTTTACCAACTCTTTCAACTTTTTCCCAAAGCCGTTCATCGACATATCTGATATCCTTTTCAATATCTTCCGGTGATCTTTTTCGGGTATCTGTTTCCTGAAACTGACTGTAGAGGTCATCAACATCTACATTTTTTTCTTCGTTCATAATTACCTCTTTTTATATTTGTCGAACCAGTCGAAAACTGTTTTCCACCAGAATCGTGCATTTTGAGGTCTCAGCACGAAATGACTTTCCTTTGGAAAGTACAGGAATTTACTATCTACATTCATCTTTTGCAAGTAGGTAAATAATTCAAACGCCTGTCCTTCGGGAACTCTGAAATCCATTCCGCCATGAATAACAAGCATGGGAGTTCTAAAGTTTTCTGCAAATCTGTGAGGAGACCATTTTTCATAAATTTCGCGTGACTGCCAGGGAGCGCCTCTGAATTCCCATTCAGGGAACCATAATTCTTCGGTTGTGCCGTACATGCTTTCGAGGTTAAATACTCCGTCATGACAAACCAGGGCATTAAATTTCGTGTTATGACCTTCAATCCAGTTAATCATGTAACCGCCGTAAGAAGCGCCCGCGGCGAAGGTATTTTGTGAATCTATGAATGGAAATTTATTCAGAGCATAATCATATGAGTTCATCAGATCGGTATATACTTTTCCTCCCCAGTCACCGGAAATTTCATCCGTGAATTTTTGACCGTAACCTGTACTTCCGCGCGGGTTTGTTGCAACAACAACATATCCCTTTGAGGCAAACATCTGTGTATTCCATCGATAATGGAAATTATCATCCCAATGCCCCTGCGGACCTCCGTGAATCAGAAATATCATCGGGTATTTTTTTGTCGCGTCGAAAAAGGGAGGTTTGACCATAATCGATTGAATCTGAGCTCCTTCAGCGCCTTCACAATAAAAAGTCTCTATTTCATTCATCTCAAGTTCATCAAGAAGTTCCTTGTTCAGAAAAGTTAATTGTTTTAATTCGCTTCCATCAGAATTAACGCTGAAAACTTCTTTTGGTAAATATGATTTTTCCTGAAGGAAGAATATTTTTTTTCCTGTCGGGCATATGTTTAACGAACTGTTAACTCTCTTTTCTACAATCAGAAATTCTTTCGGTGATTCGATATCAATCTTGTATATTGATTCATTCACTTCATTTGCCGCTTTCAGAAAAACCGATTTACTATCAGGAGACCAGATAAATTCAGTGAATGATCGGTCAATATTCTGCGAGATATATTTTATTTCACCTGTAGTTCTTTCGTATAACGAGAACCTTTGTTTATCTGCTTCAAAACCGGCTCTTTCCATGGAAAGAAATGCGATATATTTTCCATTCGGTGAATAAACAGGATGAACATCAACACCCTTGCTCTCACTTATTTTTTTGAAAGGCGTTTCTCTTTCCTTTGTTACATCATCAACCCTGATTACGAAAACATCATTGTTGGTGCTTGTTGCCAGAAATTCATCAGTGTTCATGACAAACACAATCTCTTTTCCGTCAGGTGAAAAATTATAATCATTGCTGCTTCCGAGTCCAATAGGAGGACTATCCGATTTACTAAACAACATCAGATCAGTGAAATCGCCCGAAGTTAAATCAAGAAGAAATAAATGACTTCGTTTCGGTCCGCGCCAGTCATCCCAATGGCGATACATTAATTCTGTGAATACTTCAGCCTCAACCTTACATGATGATTTTTCATCGTCTTTGTTTTTATTGCATTCCTGTGAATCGCAATCGGGATATACGCTTGAGAGAAATAACATTTTTGTACCATCAGGTGAAAACTTAAAACCATTTACACCTGTATATATGTCTGTAACCTGTTTATCATTTTTTCCTTCGTAGTCGCAAATCCAGATTTGATTTTCAAATGAATAGGCAATTGTTTTTCCGTCTGGAGAGAATTGCGGATTACTTTCATTTTTATCGGAATTTTTTAAGGGACGAAGATTCGATCCATCGCTGTTTATTAAATAAATATCTTTTTGTCCCTTGTTCTCTTCCATATTGTATTTTTGAATTGTAAAGGCTAATGTTTTCCCGTCGGGGGAAACGGTCAGCTCGCTTATTCGTTTCATTGACCACATATCTTCAACAGTCATGGCTCTTTTTTCTTTCGCGTTCATTGTGCAGGTTAGAATTGCGAATAAAAATAAAATTAATACTTCTTTCATATTCTCCTCTCAGTACTATTTTTAGTGAAGACAATTTAGCAAGAAATGAAATAAGAAAATAGTGCGCAATTTTTTCTCGTTCGTAAATTTTATCTAAAAGATTATGGACTGGACATTTATAAACATTGTATTATTTTTTTCAGTCTGATTGACTCAAAAAAATTCCTAGTCATGTATTCCGTGTTGATTATAAATTTTATTGCTAATCTAAAAAAATTGTTGAATATTGCTCCATCCTTAATTTAGATAAAGAAGATTCATTTTTAACCTCCGGGCAAATTTAAGGTAATTTGTTTTAACAAAAATTATTTGGTGAACTGAATCAGTAAGTTAATGTTCGGCTGCGGTAAATCTATGTTCAGAACCACTTGGGCTGAATGAAATAGCAATCAATGGAGTAAAAAAAATCAGATTGGTAGTACGGTAAATAAAATAGTAACTAAAATTAATCCTAACAGGAGTTATACCATGAAAAAAGCGGTCATGTTTTTTGTACTCTGTTTTATTTTTGTATTCAGTTCGGAAATTACGGCACAAGTTATTTTTGAAAAAACATTTACAATTGAAAACAACACGGGATTTATGATATACGATTGTTACGTATCTTCAGTAGATACCGAGGAATGGGAAGAAGATGTGCTGGGAGTTGAAGTATTAAATGACGGGGAGAGTCTGGAAATAACTTTTGAGGTTTCAGCAGAAGAGGATTGCAACTGGGATATTAAGATTGGTGATCAGGAGGATAATTACTGGGTATTATACGACGTGGATATTTGCAGTAATGATGTTCTCACTTTCACCTCGGAAAATAAAATTACCGCTGAAGTTGAAGAGTAAAAAACGCTCCCGGCTTTTATTTTGATTCTTTATCCTTCGGTTTGAGGAATAAATGGGAATTAAGCTAACGCGGCTAATTCCCATTCTAAATTAATACATGTCATCGCGTGTCGGATAATTTAATTTTTCCCCGATTTGAATAACGGATAATTAAATCTGAGCAAACCCTGATTTGTTCCTAACCACAGATGTCCGTTAATATCTTTTTCAACTGCAAACACCGGATTTGTTTTCATTGGGGCGTTGGATGAGTTGTAAGTTTCTATGATATTTAATTCACGATCGAAACCATACAGACCTGATTCAGTAGCTGCCCAAATTGATGAATTGTCACATTGAATATCATGAATCGGAATTCCGAGTTGATTAATTTTTAATTGACCATCCATATATAATCCTAGAATAGTTTCGTTTGCTACAAATAAAACCGCTACTTTTTCAAAGTAACCCGGGAAAATTTTCACAAGATCATATTTTCTTGAAGGCATTATAACGCCTTCGGGATAGAAATAATCCCAGTCATTTTTGGATTTGAGTTTTACATATAAACCGTCATCGGTCGCGGCAACGCTATACCAGTGATTGGAAGCAATCGACTTAATGGAATTTGTTCGTAATGATGAATTATCCTTTGTATAAAAATCCCAATGATTTCCTAAAGAAAGATATGCTATTCCATCATGTTGAGTCCCTAAAATCATTTCATCATAGCTGATTGTACATACACATCTTACATTATCCAAAGGTAAAGTAGAATCATCCTTTGTGTAAATTTTCGGAATATCGTAGTAAATTCTAGCAATGCCGCCATACGTTACAGCCCAGAGATAGTCTTTATTCAGACTTAAATCTAATATCATATTTTCCGGGAGCGAATTGTTTTGCTTATTAAAAATCTGCCATTGTGAATTTTCGTAATTTGCAATCCCTTCGTCGTAAGTACCAACCCAGATTTTCTTACCATTTATTTCAATGTGCCGGATAAAATTCGAAGGAATCTCTGAATTACTTTTGTCGTAGTTAGCCCATATTGTTGTATCCAAAAGAACGGTGGAAATGTATTGTTGCATGCTACTTCTTAAAGTAATGTTTTTTTCAAAACTCCGGAACCCTATTTTTCTTACACTCACTTTATGTTTTCCCGGAAATATTTTTCCAATACGACAGGGAGTTGTATAACCAGTTGATGAATCGTCAATAAATATTTCAGCTCCTTCGGGATCTGAAACCACATTAATCGCTGAATAAAAAAACGGATGATTCAGGAAATTAACAAATAATTCCTCACGCCGATTGGCGTTTAGAAATATTGTTAAGGATGTATCGACAAACAAACTGTGCTTAAGAGAGATTTTGTAAGTCCCTTCATCAAGAAAGATCAAGCTGTCAGGCGTAGTTTTTCCCTGAATCCTGTCATTAATATAAATTTGATAATCAGCCGGATAAGATTCAATTTTTATAATTCCTTGTTGAGGCTGAATATCAGCAGGCGAAGTTGATAATTCACGCTCACATGATTGAAATGAAATAATTGTAAGCATACAAATGACAATTATGGATGCTATCCGCACAAGTCCCCCCTGAAAAGGAATTTAGCAAATTATTGATGTTAAAATTACGAATAACATTTTTAATAAGGAAGTGACTACTGTATCGTAACAAATATCACTTCACGTTGGACGCAGGTTTTATTTTTCCCCGCTATTGATTTTAATCTTTATCGCTGAATTTACTTTTGTAAAATTTTATTAAAGTATAGATTATTACCGAACAGATTACACCGAATACCGACGGCTGAAGTATTTTATCACTAAAGAAAATCATATAGCTGATTGTAAGCAAAATTGAACCAATCATTACGATAAAAATACTCTGGTTCAGAGAATCATCTTTCCGTTTACTGAATACTCCTATGAGTATCGGAAGAATAATGGTTGGCGCCCAAAGCGAATAAGTAAGCAAAAGAAGCTCGATTATGTCAGGCACTAACAATGCGAGGAAAATTCCGCATACACCGAGAACTACTGAACTAACTCGGGCGATTCTTAATCCTCTTTTAGGATTGACATTTCTTTTTACCAGATATTGTTCATAAAGATCTTTTGTGAATATTGCCGTTGTAGAATTGAGAATAGAGTCTGCTGAGGACATTACGGCGCTCATCAGGGCTGCGATGATTATTCCTTCGACAAACGGATTATGCAATTTTAAGATAACGTGAGGCAGAGCCTGCTCGGGGTCGATGTCTGGAAAATTATACTTCGCGTATAATGAAATGAAAAATAACAAAACGGGGAAAGTGATCAGAAGAAAAACTCCCGCGCGGAAAATACCCTTTTTTATTTCTTCAGTATTTTTACCAACACAGAATCGTGTAGCGTAACCGGGGGCAAATGTTTCACCGAGTAAAAATGCCAGGAATGTTGAGATTAAGAAAATATACCCTTTGCCGCCGTCGATCTTAAAAAATGTTTCGGGAACTTCCGCCATAATTTGTGTCGTGTGGGAAAAAATATCCGGGGCTACCAATATTGCAGTAAAAATAAATCCAGCCATTAAAATAATAAACTGATAAACATCCGTATAGATAACTGCGAGCAATCCGCCCGCGGTGCTGTAGAGAATTACAATACTTCCGCCGACAATTACGGCAATAGCGTAAGGAATTTCGGGCATCATTGAGCTTATGATTTTTCCGAAAGCAACCATCTGCGCTCCGAGAACACCGACGGAAAATATCAGTGATAAAATGAAAGCGACGAATCTGTTTTTATCATCAAAACGATGCCCGAAAAATCCGGCAACCGTGTAGAGTTCTGCTTTACGAAAATATGGGGCAACAAATTTCGCGCTGAACATAAACTGAAAATACCAGCCGGTGATAACAATCAGCATCATTATTCCCCATTCATAGGTTTTGCCGATAGCGCCGATTGATGAACCCCCGCCTATTACCGTAGCGCTCATGGTGGCAAGAAGCAAAAACCATCCGATATTTCTCCCCGCGACGAGAAAATCTTCATCGCTTTTTATTTGCCTCGATTTACTAATGCCTTTAATAATGATGAAAGCAAAATAGAGAATGATGATAGAATATTGAATAATGGGATATTCCATAAAATGTCCTCATTCTAAAGAATGATCTTTGTAATGTATTTTGAATTCATCAGTCGGGCTGTTGCCATATAATTTGGTTTGAAATGAAGAACATCGCCGACTTTGTATTTATTTCGGTTATTGCCTAAATCAAAAACAGTCATGTCGGAGGTTGTTCCGACAAACTTAACAGTATTATCACGGCATTTAAGGTCGTTTGTTTCAACATCAATCGATCCGAAATCGACAATTGCTTTGTGAGTGAATCTTATTTCGGTTTCATCATACTCGGCAGTATGACCGATTCCCGCTTCACCTATTATCCCGTCGGGAATGTTGTCTTTTCTTTCCAGTTCAATAATCTCGGCGGTAAAATCAAAAGCGTCAGGTGAAAGATTCCTGAAACGCGAGCCATCAGCGGGATCCACTCCGTGAAATGCCGTTTCACCGATACGAAAATGATTTACTTCTTTTGGGAATTTTTTGTTTACCAGAGGAAGTGTAATGGAACTTCCTCCTGAAACTAAGGGAATATTTTTTTTAAATTTACTCTCGAGCAAAAGCTTATAAAGACTTAGCTGGATTAATTTATCATTCGTTGGTTCAACGCCGTACATGCATCCGAGATTTGTTCCAAGACCAATTACATCAATGTTTTCGAGCTGGAAAATTTTCTCGTAGAAAGAGAGAATCTTATCTCTCAAAACGCCTTCACGAAGCTCGCCCATTTCAATCATTATGATTACTTTGTGAATCTTACCTGCTTCGCGTGCGGCTTTGTCCAGCTCGATTATTGTTCTTGATGATGAATTCAGGGAAATATCGGCACACTCAATAATGTTTTTAACATATTTTATCGCCGGAGGTTTGATGTATATTGTCTGAATTTCAGGTTTGATACTTTTGATGGTTTTCAGATTACTCAACCGCGCATCACCGATTGAATGAAGATTTTTTATGTAACCGTCTGAGAGTATCTTCTCAAGTACCTGCCTGTTTCCCATGGCCATTTTTGTGATAAGCGACCATTGGATTCCGAACTCCGAGAGAAATTTATCCAGCTTTTTTATGTTATCAAGTATTTTCTGCGTTTCAATTTTAAGAGTAGCCATTTTATTTATTCTCTTTTATGAATCTCATTTCAGCATATTTATTGGTGAATCCCAATCGTTCGTAAAGTCGTTTAGCGGGATTATCATATTCAACATGTAACTTTACATCTCCGGCGGAGGTTGTTATAGCTTTCTCAACAAGTTGTTTCCCGATTCCGCGATTGCGGAAGTTCGAATTAACAGCCGCGTATACCAGAATGTTTTCAGGTATGTATCCGGTCATTCCCGTATTATTCATGATAACTGCGCCGACAAGGTCATTATTTATCATGCCCAGCAGAATAAATCCTCCTTTCCCGGTTTCTTTGGAAAAAACATAATTTATGCATTTCCCAATGGCATCTTTTGTATCACCGAATTTATCGAGATAAGTAAAGAGAAAATCGATTAAACCGTTTACGGAAATGAATTTATTTAACTCCTCTTCCGAGAAGATAGTATGAATTGTAAGCATAACTGCTCCTTTTTGTTTTAAAATTTTCAGGATACTAAATGGAGTAAATCAGAAATATTTGTACGAAGGATGAGTGCTCAGAAAATAAATGAAATTAATAATTGATGTGGCGATATGTTTTTTATAGGAATACAAACTATTTTGTCTTTTGAGGCTGCTTGTGTGCAAATATAAGCATTTTGAGTGTGAATGTAAAATTATCGGGAAATAATATGAATGGAATCAGTTTAATTTTCATCAAATTTTATTTGTCTATAAAGTTAGAGTAAATTCTGGTATTTGTTTTAAAATCTCTTTTGGGATATTTGTTCTATGTAAACATAGAGATAATTATTCTCTGCAAATTTTGTATTAAATAATTTTCCTAAGTGATAACATATTTTTATTTCAATTTTTTCTCAACATTTTAGAATCCATTTTGAATACAAATCGAAAATAATAATTCAACAGTCTCTAAGAAGTATTAGTTGTAATCGATGTCTCTTCACCCAAACAACTTTAAGGGGCTATCTTTCCGAAATAATAGCAGAATACATATTAAAGCTTTTTTGCACTTCGCATGCCGTTTGAGTAAATTTAGCCCTTATTTTCCACTAATTTATATAGCGAAGATCATGAAATATCCATTCAAAGAAGTCGAAGAAAAGTGGCGTAAAAGCTGGGAAGAAAACAAGACCTACAAAACCGATCTTACAAAAAAAGATAATGCAATTTATACTCTCGTAATGTTTATTTATCCTTCAGGTGCAAAACTGCATTGCGGGCACTGGTATAATTATGGTCCGACCGATAGTTGGGCTCGTTTTAAAAAACTGCAGGGTTATAATGTTTTTGAACCGATGGGTTATGATGCGTTCGGACTTCCCGCGGAAAATTATGCTATCAAAACAGGTGTGCATCCTTACGACAGCACGATGACCAACATAAAAGATATTCGCGAACAACTTAAAAATATGGGTTGTATGTATGATTGGGATGCTGAACTGATGACTTGTGTTCCCGAATATTACAAATGGAATCAATGGCTCTTTTTACAAATGTATAAAAAAGGTTTGGCTTACCGCAAAAAAGCGCCTGTTAACTGGTGTCCGAGTTGTCAAACGGTTCTCGCAAACGAACAGGTTCATGGCGAAGGAGAATGCGAACGATGCGGAACAACTGTTGAACAGAAAAATCTGACTCAATGGTTTTTAAAAATTACTCAGTACGCCGATGAATTATTGGACGGTTTAAAAACCATCGATTGGCCCGAAAAAACAAAACTTATGCAGGAAAACTGGATTGGTAAAAGTTACGGCGCGGAAGTTCATTTTAAAATTGACGGGCGGGATGATGGTTTTACGATTTTTACAACGCGTCCGGATACACTTTTCGGCGCAACATACATGGTTCTTTCACCCGAGCACCCTCTGGTTGATGAATTAACCACTGATGAATTTAAAGACGCAGTCGCGAATTATAAAAATTCTGTTAAATCACTCAGTGAAATTGACAGAACTTCCACAAGCAAGGAAAAAACCGGTGTCAATACGGGCGCTTATGCAATCAATCCGGTGAACGGTAAAAAAATTCCAATCTGGATTGCCGACTATGTTTTAATGACTTATGGAACAGGAGCTATCATGGCTGTTCCCGGTCAGGATGAACGTGACTGGGAATTTGCCGAGAAGTTTAATTTGCCGATAATCAGAACTGTTCAGCCGCCCGTCGGTTGGGAAGGTAAAGCTTATGTTGATGATGGTCTTGCAATGAACAGTGATTTTCTCAACGGACTGAATGTTAAGGATGCAAAACAAAAAATGATTAACTGGCTGGTCGAAAAAGGAATCGGCAAAAGTAAAGTTAATTATCGTCTTCGCGATTGGCTTATTTCGCGCCAGCGTTATTGGGGAACGCCAATCCCTATTGTTTATTGTGATAAGTGCGGCGAAATACCTGTGCCTGAAAATCAACTCCCGGTTGAGCTTCCTTACGAAGTTGAATTTAAACACGACGGCGGATCACCTTTAGCGGGTAACGAATCATTCGTTAATACAACCTGCCCGAAATGCGGAGGCGCGGCTAAACGCGATGTTGATACCATGGATACATTTGTAGATTCTTCATGGTACTATTTCCGTTATCTCAATCCGAAGTTTTCATCCGGAATATTTGATACGGAACTTGGAAAACGCTGGACTCCCGTTGATATGTATGTCGGAGGAGCTGAACATGCAACCATGCATTTATTATATGCAAGATTTGTTCATAAATTTTTACGTGATATCGGTTTGGCATTTTGTGATGAACCTTTTAAGAAATTAATTCATCAGGGAACTATTACAAATCAGGGCGCCAAAATGTCCAAATCTAAAGGTAACGTAGTCAATCCAGATATCTTTATTAAAGATTATGGTGCGGATGTTTTTAGAATGTATCTGATGTTTATGGGTCCTTATGAAATGGGCGGTGACTGGAGTGACAAAGGAATCGTCGGTGTAGATCGTTTTGTTCAGCGTGCTTTTAATCTTGTCAGAGATCATATAAATGTTACTGTAGGAGTTACTGTTCCTGAAAAATTTGATTTGGCAAAATTATCTGAAGAGGAAAAATCTGTTTATCGGAAAGTAAATCAAACGGTTGCGAAAATAAGTGTCGAGTTAAATGAATTTCGTTTCAACACGGTTGTATCGTCATTGATGGAACTTTCTAACGAACTGATGAAAAATATCGATGCATGCAATAAAGAATTAAAGGCTTACGCGTTGTCGGCATTTGTTACTTCGCTTGCCCCGATAGCGCCTCATCTGGGTGAAGAGTGCTGGGAGATGCTTGGATACAAAGGTGGATTGTATGATAATCCTGTTTGGTATAAGGTTGATAATGATGCGCTCTCAGTTGATACGGTTACGGTTGTTGTTCAGGTAAACGGAAAAGTAAGAGCGAAAATAGATATGCCGGCAGATAGCGACGAAACATCTGTGCGAGATCTTGTTTTTTCCTACGATAACGTCCGTCAGCACACGGAAGGAAAAACAATCGTTAAAGAAATTTACATCAAGAATAAAATCTATAACATCGTGGTGAAATAATAGAACACGGATTTTCAGGATTGTCAGGATCATTCAAGATTTAAAAAATATATGAAAACGAGTTTGAGACATTCTGATCTTACGGATAAAATAATTAAATGTTATTATAATGTGTACAATAAATTGGGACACGGTTTCCTTGAGAAAGTATATGAGAATGCACTTTTAATTGAACTTAAGAAGTGTGAATTGGTATGTGAGAAGCAAGTTGCGATTAATGTTTATTATGATGATGTAAAAGTAGGCGATTATTTTGCCGATATTATTGTTGAAGGTAAGGTAATCCTTGAATTAAAAGCTGCTGAATCCTTGTGTCCGGAACATGAATGTCAATTAACTAATTATCTGAGAGCGACAGAAATTGAAGTGGGATTATTATTGAATTTCGGTAAGACTCCCCAGATAAAAAGAAGAGTATTTAATAATGAATATAAAGTGGCTCACGGTTTTAATCATGACAAATCTTGATTATCATGACAATCTGTGTTCTATTTAATCTCAGGAGATAAAATGCTAGACTTAAAATTCATTCGTGAAAATCCCGACCTTGTAAGACAGGGATTATTAAATAAAAATTCCAAAGACATCGTTGATGAAGTAATAACTCTTGATGAAGACAGGCGTTCATACATTACCAGAACAGAAGAATTGAAAGCAAAAAAAAATCAGGTATCTGCTCAAATTCCTCAACTAAAAAAAGCCGGGAAGGATACAACAGAAATCTTCGCTGAAATGAAACGCGTCGGTGATGAAATCGCTCTTCTCGACGGACAATTACGCGGCGTTGAAGATAAACTTGAAGACATACTCCGAAATACTCCGAATATTGCTCACGAATCGGTTCCGGTCGGTAAAACTGCGGATGATAATGTTGAAGCGCGACGCTGGCTGCCCGACGGTTTTTCTTTCGAAAATGATTTTAAAATTTTGGATCACATTGAACTTGGGAAAAAATTATCGATACTTGATTTTGAAAGAGGCACAAAAATTTCAGGATCCGGATTTCCGCTTTACATAGGTAAAGGCGCGACTCTTGAACGCGGATTAATTAATTACATGCTCGATCTTCATCTTTCTCAGCACGGTTATACTGAAGTTATGCCTCCGGTTCTTGTTAACAGAGAATCCATGAAAGGCACGGGACAAATTCCCAAGATGGAAGAAGATATGTACTTCATTGAAAAAGACGGACTTTATCCTATTCCGACAGCTGAAGTGCCGATCACGAATATTCACCGCGATGAAATTTTGCAGGAAAAAGACTTGACGATTAAATATGTTGGATACTCGCCCTGTTTCCGTCGTGAGGCGGGTTCTTACGGAAAAGAATCAAAAGGATTTTTGCGCGTTCATCAATTTAATAAAGTTGAAATGGTGAAGTTCTCCAGACCGGAAAACTCCTACAATGAACTCGAATTAATGGTTAAAGATGCCGAAGATATTCTTCAGTCATTAAAAATTCCCTATCGAATACTTTTGTTATGCACCGGCGATTTAAGTTTTTCAGCCGCGAAATGTTACGATATTGAAACCTGGAGTCCGGCAGAAAATAAATGGCTGGAAGCGTCCTCATGCAGTAACTTTGAAACATTCCAGGCAAGACGGGCAAACATCCGTTTCCGCAGGGAAGAAACTAAAAAAAACGAATTCGTTCACACATTAAACGGCAGCGGTTTAGCAACAAGCCGATTAATGGTGTCTATTCTTGAAAACTACCAGACACCTGAAGGCAAGATCATCGTACCTGAAGTATTACGAAAATATACCGGATTCAAAGTTATCGGATAAAATATTTTTCAAAATTTTGAACTTCGCCAGCGCCGATGTGTTTAAACATCGGCATTGTCGGAACTAACGAATCGGAATTCATGAAAAGTTTATTCTCGCTTAATAAATATTTAATTCGTTACAAAAAAGATCTTGCGCTGGGGGTAATTTTTATTCTTCTCGCAAACTTCTTTCAGGTGGTTATTCCAATCATTATGAAAGAGAGTATTGATGCGCTTAAACTGAGTTTTGATTTTGAGCAGGTAATAAGGTATGCGTTGATGATTATCGGGGCGGCATTATTCAGCGGGTATTTTCGATTCAACATCCGTATGAAGATGAATGTGATGTCGAGAAAAATCGAGTATGATCTTCGCGATGATTTCTGGTCGCATATTCAACAACTTCCACTCAGATATTTCCAGAACAATTCCACCGGAAATGTTATGGCGCACGCGACAAATGATATAAACGCGGTGCGAACTTATGTCGGACCGGCGATAATGTACTCAGTGGATACATTTACAAAATTTATTATGATTCTTGGCATCATTTTAACAATCAGCCCGTCACTCACATTTTATGCTTTGTTACCACTCCCGTTGTTATCGTATCTTGTATTTAAACTGAGTAAAAAAATTCATAAAAAATTCACCCTCATTCAGGAAAAATTTTCCGAGTTAACAACTTTTTCACAGGAGAATTTTTCCGGCATAAGAGTTATAAAATCATACGTGAGAGAAGCAAGCCAGATAAATGATTTTGAGAAACTCAGCAAAGAGTATCTTGACAAGAACATGGATAAAATAAAAATCCAGGCATTTTTTGCCCCGGTTTTATTTTTGGTTACGGGAATTTCAGTAATAATTGTTAAGATTTGCTCACGAGTAAAACCATTGTTTTCTTTTAATTCGTTAAGATCATAATATGCTAAGCCAAATTTCTTACTAAATCTTTCACAAAATGTCGATTTGCCGCTACATGGAGCGCCAAACACCAATATTCCACGTGGTTTGTTATT
>CAZEXO010000045.1:5440-21429 GCA_964516545.1 uncultured Melioribacteraceae bacterium | reverse complement strand
GAAAATGCTGTTTCTCTTGGAGTTATGTCTAAAGCCTATGGTCTGGCCGGTCTGCGTATAGGATGGATTGCAACCCGGAATAAAAAAGTTTTCAGTGAATTAGCCTGCATGAAAGATTACACAACAATTTGCAACAGCGCACCGGGTGAGTTTCTGGCTACTGTGGCTCTGAAACATCAGGATAAAATCATTGGTAGAAACCTGAATATTATTAAACAAAACCTAGTGCAGGCAAACTCTTTTTTTAGTAAATATACCGACTTGTTTGAATGGAATCAGCCTAAAGCCGGACCAATCGCTTTTCCTCATTACAAAGGTAAATCGATAGAAAAATTCTGTAGTTTATTAGTTCGTAAAACCGGAGTGTTACTTCTTCCAGGAACAGTTTACGGCGAAGAATATAGCAATTTCCGCCTCGGTTTCGGAAGGCAAAATTTTTCCGTGGGTTTAACCCGGCTGGAAGATTTTATAAGCCGGATGAATAACAATAAATTCGACATATAAAAAACAATCATGAAAAAGAAAGACTTATTTGATGTTCTGACTAAACCCGGCATGATTCCCGGCATTTACAATTACTGCGACCAATGGTGTGAAAGATGTCCTTTCACTCAGAATTGCGCTAACTATATCATCATTGAAAAACATTTTTCGGGTGAGAAGGAACGCGATATCAATAATAAATTATTCTGGGAAAAACTTCATAAACTCTTTAATCTGACTCTGGAAATATTAAAAGAATCCGCTGAAAAAGAAGGTATTGATCCTGAGTCGCTGATACTCAGTTCCGATGATACTATCAGTGATGACATAAGTAATTTTGAAAGCGTAATCCAAAGCGAAATGTATATTCATCTCGTTGAAGATTGGTTCGATTCAAATAAAGTACTGTTTGAAAATTTCATCATGGAATTTGAAGAAACCCGAAAACTTGATTTACCGAGCAGTCATTCCGCCGATCAACTAAATAATATCAGGGATATGATTGAAGTGATTAAATGGTATCAGTCTCAGATAAACATGAAACTGAATCGTGCGGCTTCATCAAAACAGGAAGATGATATGGATGATTATTCTCCGAAAGACTCTGACGGCTCGGCGAAAGTAGCGCTTATTGGAATTGACCGTTCGATCTCGGCGTGGGGCACATTTCTCTCAACTTTTCCCGAACGCGAAGATGAAATCCTGAATATATTAGTCCACTTGGAAAGACTCCGTCGAAAAACCGAATCCGAATTTCCTATGGCAAGGAAATTTATCCGCCCCGGGTTTGACAACATTTCATAAATGAAAAATAATTGTATTCAATAAAATCAGAGAGGAAAAATGTTCGAACAGGTTTTATCAGCTAAAGAAAAATTAAAAGGCTTCGCAAATAAAACTCCGGTTCACACTTCGCGGACACTAAACTCAATGCTGAACGCTGAAGTATTTTTTAAGTGTGAAAACTTTCAAAGAATAGGAGCATTCAAATTTCGTGGCGCTTTCAATGCTATATCAAGATTAAATGATGAAGAAAAATCAAAAGGTGTGATAACTTATTCTTCGGGAAATCATGCCCAGGCTGTTGCGCTTGTTGGTAAAATGCTAAATGTAAAAACAACAATCGTGATGCCGAATAACGCACCAAGGACCAAACGGGCTGCCACGGAATCATACGGCGCAACAATTCTCGACTATGATATTGAAGTAACGGACCGTGAGACAGTCGCCAAAGAACTTCAATCAAAACACGGCTTTACTTTGATTCCTCCTTTCGATCATCTGAATGTTATTGCCGGTCAGGGTACTGCCGCGCTTGAATTATTTGAAGAGGTTGGAAATCTTGATCTTCTTCTTGTACCATGCGGCGGCGGTGGACTTTTAAGCGGCTCAGCAATTTCATCAAAATCGATGTCTCCTGATTGTAAAGTAATCGGAATCGAACCGGAACTCGGCGATGACGCTACAAAATCATTCCACACAAAAGTATTACACAGCGTAAAAAATCCACCGACTATTGCCGACGGAACGCGAACTACTTCGTTAGGAAAAATTACATTCCCGCTCGTACTTGAATATGTTGACGATATGAAAACGGTAACCGAAGCAGCAATTATTGAAGCAGTAAAATTTCTTTTCTACAGGATGAAACTTGTTGTTGAACCTTCAGGCGCTCTTGGATTAGCGGCGTTATTGAGCAGTTCGGTTTTACCGAAAGGTCGCATTGGAATTATTCTAAGCGGTGGAAATATTGATGCTGATACAATGCAGTTGATTTTAAATTCCTGATCAGCCTAATTTGAGGGGGAAATATAATAATTGAAAAATTTTTAAATTAATCGGAGAAATAATGTCTGAATTGGAAAATCAGGAATTACTAATTCTTTGGACGAATGATAACATCGGAACTTCTATAAATATGGTTTTAATGTATGCTGAGAATGCAAAAATAAACGGTTGGTGGGAAGATGTTACGGTTTTAATCTGGGGATCAACAGCAAAACTTGTGGCGGAAAATCAGGAAATACAAAATTATATCCGTGCAATTTTATCAGAAAAAGTGAGAGTGATAGCATGCAGGCAGTGCGCTGAAAATTATAATGTTGTTGAAAATCTGGAGAAATTAAAAATAGAAGTCTTCTATACTGGTCAGTTTTTAACCGACTGGCTTAAGGGAAATAAAAAATTAATCACGATTTAATCAAAACAGAGAAAAAGAAAATTATATGTCGAAAAATTTCTATCCACATTATACGTCTGGACAACTTGATCCCGACTCATTGGCAATTCTTCAACAAATAGAATCTGCTGATACGAAACAACTTTATTCTATGACTCCAGATGAAGCTCGCGATAATTTTCTCATACGGGCATGGCTGGGTGAGAAAGTTGAAAGCGTATCAGGAAAAGATATTTCAATATCGAATCAGGGTGCACAACTTTCTGCTCGTGTTTACATTCCCGAAGGCACAGCGCCGTTTCCGATACTAATCTATTTTCACGGAGGCGGATTTGTTCTCGGTAACCTTGATGAGTTCGAACCGTTTTGTACAATGCTTGCTGATGGAGCCTCCTGCATTGTTATTTCTGTTGATTACAGATTAGCTCCCGAAAATAAATATCCCTCTGCAGTTGAAGATGTAAAAACTATTTTTGAATGGATTAACAAAAATGCAGCAACTATCAATGGCGATTCAAACCGGATAGCTGTCGGCGGTGACAGCGCGGGAGGAAATTTATCCGTAGTCGCTTCATTGCTGGCGAAAGAACTTACATATCCAAAAATTTCCAAACAAATTCTTATTTGTCCCTGGCTTAATCTGGCATCAACAGATACGGATTCATATAAATATTTTGGTGACGGATTATGGTTATCGAAAAAAAGTATTTACTGGTACCGCGATCATTATGTTCAGAATGTGTTGCAGGCGGAATTATCTTTTGTATCTCCATATTTGGAGAAAGATTTATCGGGGTTACCATCCACTTTCATTTTAACGGCTGAGTTTGATGTTCTTCGCGATGAAGGCGAATCTTTTGCGCAAAGACTTAGAAATGAAAACATTGATGTGAAATGTACACGTTACGATGGAATGCTTCATGACTTTGTAACTCTTCCAGGATTATTCAAAAGAGCAAATGATGCAATCAGTGAAATCTGTTCGGAATTGAAAAATACTTTTTCAAATAAATAACAATAAGGTAATCGATTCAAAAAGAATCGGCTAAATAAACGTAAAATTTTCTGTTGGTAAATAAATAAAAGAATATGGATGGTGTAAGAAAATGGATAGTTCATTAAAATCAATTTCACAAATAGCTGCACTAAACACAAAACTTTTTCTGAATGCTCTGGATGGAATAGATGAGGAATACGGAAAAAAAAGATTGAATGAAAGCACCAATAATATAAGTTTTATAGCTCTGCATTTACTGGACGCACGATTCTATATTTGCAGGTTTATGGGACTTAATATTAAGAATCCCTTTGCAGAGCAGATGAAAGTGGTTAAAAATGTTGATGAATTGAAAGACTGTCCAAGCCTGGAAGAGATACGAACCTGCTGGAAAGAAGTATCGCAAAAGTTGGAAAAAGTAATTTGTGAAATATCGGCTGAGGATTTAACCGCCAAGTCGGGCATGAGATTACCTATGAATGATGATTCAAAATATGGCGCTGTTTCATTTCTGCTTCAGCATGAATCGTATCACATCGGACAAATAGCATTCCTAAGAAAAAGTCTTGGATTTGATTCAATGGCATATTCATAAAATTAAATATTCCGCCATACGAAATGTTTTTTTATTTACATGACGGAGTGGTAAACTGATAATCCTAGTCGGTTTGATGAAATTACAAAGGTGAAAAGAATATAATCTTTTCACCTCCGATAAGGTATCATCCATGTTAAAAAAAATCCTCTCATAGAACTACTTAGCTTTTAACGAATCAATTTATTATTTTCATCCCAGTCTTAGAAAGAATGATTTCTGAAATTTCCCATCCTGATGAATACTTTTTTCCCGAAAATTATTTTTGAGTAATATAAATGCCGGACCTGCTCAACTACAGACCTTATATGGAAATCGCTATTGAGGAAGCGAGTAAATCCTTGCGTGAAGGTAATCATGGATTCGGAGCGGTAATAATTAAAGACGGACAGATTATTTCACAATCACATGATCAGGATGAAACCAAAGGTGATTCAACACTTCATGCTGAAACAAATGCAATTAAGTTTGCATCAAAGATTCTCGGTAAAAATTTACACGGCTGCAAATTAATTTCTACTCATGAACCTTGTCCAATGTGTGCAGGCGCAATTGTGTGGTCAGGAGTTTCAAAAGTTGTCTATGGATATTCAATAAAAGATTCCGTTGAGCAAAAAAGAAAAAGAATTTCCTTAAGCGCTGAAGAGCTTTTCGAACGTGCCGGTGCAAAAATAGAAGTGCGCGGAGGACTGATGAAGGAAGAATGTTCAATTCTGTATAATGAATCTGTTTTGCAGGAAATAAAAAATCTTCGTGGCATTAATGAGGAAGGATTAAAAAAATCTGCCGCTCTTAATTCAAAGAAAAGAATGGAATGGTATAATAGAAATAATCAGAAAATAAAATTCGGAAATGAAAATATACTTGATGATGCCTATCTGTTGTTTTTAACAAAACTCGGAATAAATGAGGAAGAGGCTCCGGTTGTAAACAGAACTGAAAAAGAAATTGTCATTCACTCGAAAAACTTTTGTCCTACTCTCGAAGCATGTAAAATTCTCGGACTCGATACTTCTTATATTTGTAAACATCTCACGGAAAAATCCATGAACGATTTATTAAAGCTGCTGAATCCTTCATTGAGTTTTACAAGAAATTATTCAAGGCTCAGACCCCGAACAGAATTTTGTGAAGAGAAAATTTGTCTGTCAGGCGATTTTCATTCAGATAAAATCTCCTCGCTAAGCGGGCATTCCTGAATTAGATTTATTATTTTTCAATTAAGTATAAACCGCCGGACTAACAATTGTGAATAAAAAAAATAATATCCTGAAAATTGTTTACAACAACATCAGCGAAAATAACCAATTAATCCCGGCTCATGGATTTGCCGCATGGATAGAATTTAACGGTTACAAAATTATATTTGACACAGGAGGTGATTCATTTGTACTGATGAATAACCTGGCAAAAATGTCAATTGATTTTTCCGCACTCCAGAGCATTGTAATTTCGCATAATCACTGGGATCATGTTTACGGATTGCCGGGCATTCTGAAAACCGTTAAAAATAAATTTTTAGTTTACCTTCCTAAAGACTCAAATAAAGAAATATCTCAACAGTGTCCGAGTATGAGTTCTGTAGAAGTAACCGGAGTTAAAGAGATTCATCCGGGAATATGGATTGTCGGATCCATTCCGGCTGTCTATAAAAATGATTCTTTTTATGAACAAGTACTTGTTCTTATTAACAATGACGAAATTACTATAATCGTTGGCTGTTCTCATCCCGGCATTGTTAAAATAGTTGAGTCGGTCAGCAGGCTGTTTCCCGGAAAAGTTTTTACAAATGTAATCGGTGGATTTCATCTGCCGGAGCTAAAAGAAAAAGAGGTGAAGGTAATTTCAGATGAGCTGAAAAAACTCGGAGTAAAAAATATTTCTCCCTCTCACTGTACAGGAAAAATCGCAATGGAAGTTTTTCGTAAAGAGTGGGGTACGAATTTTATTCAGCTCTATCTTGGGAATGAGTACGAACTGTAAAAAATATTTTAGCAACTTTGGAAAAATTATTTCTTTTCCACATCTGTATATTTGGATAAAAAACTATGAAATATTCTCAGACTATCATCTATTATTTTTCAGGAACAGGGAATTCGGAAAACGTTGCAAGGTGGTTTTCGGAGACCTCTGAAAAGAATAATATTCCATGTATATTAATTAACATCGCGAATATCGACAGACTCAAGATCGAATCACCGCCCAAGAATTCCTTGTTAGTTTTTATCTCGCCGATACATGGTTTTAATTATCCGCCTATTATGCTTCATTTCATCAGAAGATTTCCAAAGGGCGATAACAAAATAGTTTTAATGAATACACGGGCTGGAATGTTGATCGGAAAATTTATAACACCCGGACTAACAGGAATGGCGTTTTACTTATCGGCACTCATCCTAAAAACAAAAGGATATTCGCTTGTCGGAATTAAACCTATTAACATGCCCTCAAACTGGATTTCTCTTCATCCGGGATTGAATAACCGGACTGTTAAGTATCTGCATGAAGTGAATAAAAAAAGAGTAACCGAATTTACCGGGAAAATTCTTTCCGGGAAAAAAGACTTAAAATACCTGAGCGAAATTATAATTGATTTACTCATTACTCCAATTGGCCTCGGTTATTATTTTTTCGGACGATTCTTTCTTACTAAAACTTATTTTGCTTCTTCCGATTGTGACAATTGCGATGTATGTGTAAAAAATTGTCCCGTGAAAGCAATTATAAAAATTGACAACCGACCTTACTGGACGTTTAACTGCGAAAACTGTATGCGATGTATCGGCAACTGCCCAAAGAAAGCTATTGAAGTCGGGCATGGTTTTATTGCTGGGATTGTGATTTTATTTTACAGTGTTATCATTTTATATTTTTACAAATTGTTGGATCTTTTTTCTATTCAGATTGAAAATGAAATTCTGAACATGATTATAGAAACGATAGTGGCTCTTATAACAATATTTCTCGGTTACAAGGTTTTTCATTTTCTTCTGAAGTTTAGATTGTTTGAGCGGTTTTTTGTCTACACCTCGCTTACAAAATATAAATTTTGGGGAAGACGATATAAAGCACTAAAGAATTTTTAACTTCAGTAAATGTTTTTAATCAAACGAAAAAATATTAACAAATTGAAAAGTGGCTCCACAGTACTGAAAAATATATCGATTGATTGTACAATTCATTCCTATTTTCGCTGTAAAAGATTATATTACAATCCAAAAAATTTTTTACTCAAAAAATTCTTAGTTATGAAAAAAATTCTCATCACAAATGATGACGGAATAAAATCTCCCGGATTATTAGCAGCTGTTGAAGCGGTGATTGATCTCGGAGAAATAATAGTTGTCGCGCCTACAACTCAACAGACAGCGATGAGCCGTAGTTTACGATCAGCTCCGGATGCATATTTGATGCCTGTGGAATTCAAAGTTAATGACAGAAATGTGGAAGCATACCATTGCGATGCAACACCGGCGATGATTATTCAACACGTATTTAATATAATGTTCATCGATAAGAAACCGGATTTAGTTATATCGGGAATAAATTACGGTGAAAACCTCGGTTATGATTCTATGTTGTCAGGCACTGTTGGCGCTGCTTTTCAGGGTGCAGCCGAAGGAGTACATTCAATTGCAGCATCATTGCAGACGGAAATTCATAATCACATGAATTATGGCGATGTGCACTGGGAAGCCGCGAAATATTTCCTGAAACACTTTTCGCAAAAAGTACTGAACACCGGTTTACCTGAGGGAGTTGATATTATTAAAATTGATGTGCCGGCTGAAGCTTCTTCGGAAACAAACTGGAGAATAACAAGGCTGGCAAAACAACATTATTTTGTCATTAATATTGAAAATCCTTCACATCAAAGTAAGATATGGGATATGAAAGTGCTAAGAAATAATCTAAAACCTGATCTTGATAAACAATCGGATATTTATGCGCTTGCCGTTGATAAAATTGTTTCGGTAACCCCAATGAGAATGGATATGACGGCAAACATCTCATCGGATTCGATGAAAAATTATCTGGCATAAAAATGAAATCAGTACTCATAACCGATTCAGGACAGGACTTCTGCAAAACATTACATAACATGAAAAGGTCATAACAATGAGATATCTGCTGGGGATAATATTTTCAGTCATTCTTTGCATTATCATACTGTCTTCCTGCGGCGGTGATAAAAAATCATCGGAGAACGCTGGACTTGATACATTAAAATATAAGGTCGAGATCACCAGGCGAGACACGGGAGATTGTAATTCAGAAGGTTCGCCTTGTGCTTCAATCTATCTTGAGTTTCCCGTTTTCGAAATTTCCGATAGCGGGAGGATCAATGTCTTAAATAAATTCATGAAGGAATTAATTGTTAACGGCGGGTATGAAGAAGGAGAAAATTCTTCTGTTGAAGAATTGTGCGATGCGTTTTTCAACGACTACAGAATGATCAGAAACGATTTGCCGGACTATACCATCCCCTGGAATCTTGAAAGAACAATAAAAATTATTTATAACTCTACGGGGACTGTGAGTATTAAATATTATGAATATTCGTTTTCAGGCGGCGCTCATCCGAATTATATCACATCACTGTTTTCTTATAACACAAAAAAGCAACGCTTTGTTAGTATCAATGATATTTTCCCAGATATGATTCAACGGGAAAATCTTCTTGAACTGGCAGAGAAAAAATTCAGACAAATCAGAAACCTCGGCGATAACGAAGATTTAGCAGAAGCAGGATTCTGGTTCGAAAATAACAAGTTCGGTTTGAATAATAATTTTGCTGTAACCAAAGATGGGATTATTTTCTTTTTTAATTCCTATGAAATCGGACCGTATGCTATGGGTACCACAGAAATATTTATAACAACAGATGAATTAAATTCCGTCACGCAGTAAGTATATTGTTTATATCAACCCGAGAATCGACTGACAAGTCGAAGCCTTCGACTCAATGGTAATTTAGAAAAAATGATAGCGTCATTTTTAGCCCCAAAATGAGAGAAATCTAGTTGGCACGGAATTTTAATCTCCTTAACCAACAAACAATAAACAAACAACAATCGGAGGTTAAAATGACACACTTAAAAAAAGCAGCTGCATTCCTGTCAGTAATATTATTGCTCACAATTTCTCTTTCAGCTCAAACTCAAAACGGTAATGGAGCGGTCAAAGGATTAAAAGCTCAATCTGCAACTTTGAACGGAACTCAAACCGGGTTGAACTGGATCGATGAAAACGGTGACGGTATTTGTGATAACTATGGTACTGAAAATCAGGGTACAGGCCAAAGACTTGGCCGCAGAGGTAAGGCAGTTAATGGTACAACAGGGCAAGTTGGCGGATATGGCGACGGCACAGGTGTTCGTCCTCAGGATGGTACCGGCTTCGGAAGAAAAGCAGGCAATGGAACCGGAACGGGTACTTGTGACGGAACAGGTCAAAAAGGTGCTTCACGACGAGGTAATAAATAATAAACTTCATAAAAACGTGTTTCGGGGGAGCTATTAAGCTCCCTTTTTTGTTTTTATGTCCGACGGGATGGTCGCAATATTGCGACAAATGTGTCGTAAGCTGCATCATACAAGTTAATAATCACTTAAATACGCGGAAAATCCCCTGGCAGGTAATTTGCAGCATTGGATGCGGAGGTTAAAATGAAAACAATCATAAAAATATTATTTGTAACTATCCTGTCAATTTGTAGTATGAAACTGTCTGCACAGGATACAACAAAAGTAAATACAACTAATCCCGATCAGCAACAGAAGCAACATCAGGTAAGGGGATTTGTTGATGAGAACAATGATGGATTCAACGATAATGCACCCGACGATGACGGCGACGGAATCCCGAATGGTTTAGATCCCGACTATGTAAAAAATAAAAACAAAGAAAGGTACATTGACCTCGATGGCGACGGCATTAATGATTATTTGCAAAACAGAAAAGGAATGAGAGGCAGAAAAGGTCGTATGAACAATTCTGTAGAACCACAAACATCAGAAACTCAACAGACTGGAACAAAAAACGGGAATTCGGATGCGCGACAAAAACGAAAAGGCAAGGGAAACAGGTAAGAATATGAATACAAATAAATTTTCACTTGTGATAATGATTTTATTAATTCAAGTATCGCTTTCAGCTCAATGGAATTTTAGTATATCCACGAACCAGGAATATAATTCAAATCCGTTTCGTGCAGTTGAAAGTTCAGGCGAATTGATTTCCACTTATAATTATGGAATTGAAAAACAATTTGGTGATTTCAGCTTTCTGTATTTCGGAAGTTATTCGGCGCTTAGTCAAACGACAGATATGAATTATTATTGGCATCAGGCTGGCGTTTACGCTGAATGGGAAAATTCGGTTGTCGGAACATATTTCGAGCAGCGTATCAATAAAGATACATACAAATTTTATGACGCGAATCTTTTCTCACTTTATTTCAGGCACTCACTTCCCATGGATTTTGTGAATCTTAAATTTAATACAGCGGCGGTTTACTCGAATTATCCTAATCTTCCTGATTTTAATAATCTGCTTCTTAATGCGGCGGTTTCTGCGAGCAAAAGTTTCGAATCAAAAACCACACTTATTGGAACATTGTTACTTAATTATAAAAATTATCGCGATGAAATTGACACAACTATGATGTCAGGTTCGGGTTACGGTTACATGAGAGGGAGAAGATCACTCCTGTCTGAATCAAGCGTAAGTGTTAGTCAGCTCGATTTTAATGCAAGACTTGCACAGTCATTATTTGAAAATACCGGTGTGGCAGTTAACTTCAACTATAAAAAAATACTGTCGGGAAGCGGCGTGAATGCCGGCATTATTGAATCTGTTTATGGAGAAACTGAATTATACGAAGACCCGGTTACTCAGGAAGGTTTTTCAGTTGGCGGAATGCTTACTCAAATTCTCCCTTTCGAAATAACATTGCAGGCAGGATATTTTTATTACGATAAATCATTTCCGGCGCAGGGAGTTTTTACCAATGCAGAATTATTCGATGATACTCTTGTTAGAAATGATAATCAGAATAATTTTTATATAACCGCTGCAAAAAACTTTATTCTTGATGAAGAATCGGGCAGTTATATACAATTGTCATTTAATTATAATTTCCTGAACAGCAATTCCAACAGTTATTATTATAATTATCAGCGAAACATGATGTCATTAAATCTCGATTTCCAATTTTAGGGCTGTATGGAAAAATATTTCTTCGGTAAAGCTCTGCTTGTAAGACCAAAATCTCTGCTGATACTTTTTGCGGGTTTATCTCTTGTTATTATCACGCTGGTAGTTATAGAACTTTTTGCCGGCAGGGAAGAGATTAACAACTTAATGGCTCAACAGGCGGAATCATATCTTGAAACAATTATCCATTCGTCGCAGGTAGCGTTAATCTCCAACGAAGAAATTGAGAGTGTGATTATCGAACGGCTTGTTAATGACGCCCAACTTGTCGATTTACTTTATCAGCGGAATCAAATTTCCAACGACTTATTAAATTCTATCTGCAACAAAAATAAATTAAACCGGATAAACATTTTTGATAAAACCGGAAAGAGAATATTTGCAAGCCATCCGACTCTTCACAATCTTGAGCCCAATGACTCACCGCTCGAATTCCTAACTCCCATTTTCAAAAATGAAACCGACACAATTATACTCGGACTAAAACCTGCTCGAATGGAAGGTGGATTCCGCTATGCAGTTGCTATTGCTGCATTCAATAACAATGCGATCGTCATAAATATTAACGCGGATGAAATTCTTGATTTCAGAAAGATGCTTGGTTTTGGGCAATTTCTCAAAATCGCGGGTGAAAGTAATTTAATTGAATATATTGCCCTGCAGGATGAATCGGGAATTATTGCCGGAACCGGTAGGCTCGATGAACTTGAAAGCGCGGATAGTTCTGAATTTATTCTAAACGCCCTGGATGAGGATAATTATTCCTGGCGTATCACGGATACACGAGAACATAATGTGTTTGAAGCTATACATCCGTTTTTTTATAAAGGCGAGCTTGTTGGAATATTTAGACTGGGACTTTCACTTGAACCGTTAAACTCATTCAACAAACGTAATACTCAAAGACTGATAATCGTTTCAATATTTCTGATTATTATGGGTACAATTACCGGCGGCTATTCTTTAGTTAGAAGTAATTATGATTTTTTAAAGAAACAGTTAAGCGCTGCCGAAAATTTTTCGGAAAGAATTATTCAAAACGTGAGCGATGCAATTTTTGTACTTAATAAAAGTGGAAATATTACTCTGGCTAACGATAGCGGTGCAAAGCTGTTTGGTATTTCTGATAAAAATATTCTCGGTGAAAAATTCGATTCAATAATAAATAACAAAAAATGCAGCAGTTTTATTAATTCGGATAAATATCTTGAATCGTTTGACTGCGAACTTGGTAACCGAAGCAAAAGTCTGCTTGTATCCAAAAGTTTTTTCCTGAATGAACACGGTGAAAAAAATATGGTTCTTGTTATTAAAGATCTTACTGAAATAAAAATGCTGGAAGCGCAGGCAAACAGGAATGAAAGACTTCTTGCTATGGGCGAGCTAGCCTCAGGAATTGCGCATGAAATCAGAAATCCGCTTAATACGATTGCTACTATTGTTCAGCAGCTACAAAAAGATTTTAAACCGGCGAAGGATGAAAACGAATACGAATCATTAACAAAATTAGTGCGCGAAGAAGTTAAACGAATTAATTCCACAGTGCAGAGTTTTTTGAAATTCGCAAAACCTGAACCGATCAGTTTCGAAGAATTTGATCTGGCAGAATTATTTGATCAGTTAAAATTGCAGTATGGAGTAATTAATGGTGAAAAAAATATTGAAATGATTATTCCGTCGGAAGCGCATCTGAATGTTGAGTGGGATAGAAATAAAATGCTGCAGGTTTTTATCAATCTCATCCAGAACTCAATTGACGCAATAGGAAGCAACGGGAAAATAATTCTTGAAAAAATGCATTTCGACGAGGGAGTTGTTGAAATACGTATTTCTGATACTGGAAAGGGCATTCCCGAACCTGAGTTGAATAAAATATTTAATCTCTACCATACAACAAAAGCCGAAGGAAACGGAATCGGGTTAAGTATTATTCAAAGGATTATTTATGGACATAACGGAATAATAACAGTTGACTCTGTTGAAAATAAAGGAACTACATTCACCATAAAATTACCGATCAGGCCAAAAACTAAGACGGGAAGTTCATTATGATATCAATATTACTTGTTGATGACGAAGCGGGTCAGAGAAAATCAATCGAGACATTTTTGAGTAAGCGGTATAAAAATGTTTTCACTGCATCAAACGGAAAAGAGGCTCTTTCAATTATTGAAAACAATCCGGTTGATCTTATACTGACTGATTTACGAATGCCTGAAATGGATGGAATGGAACTGTTAAAAAGAACAAAAGAATTTAATCCGCAGATTGATATTGTGGTGATGACAGCTTACGGCAGTATTGATGATGCCGTATCAATAATGAAATCAGGCGCTTACGATTATCTTAGTAAACCAATAGACCTTGATGAGCTTGAAAATTTAATTAAGCGTGTTTCGGAAAAGAAATCACTAATATCTGAGAATATATTGCTCAGGGAACAACTTTTAGAAAAATTTAAATTCGATTCCATTATTTCGCAAAGTAAAAAAATGGAAGAGGTTCTAAACCTGGCAGGCAGAGTCGCCAATAGTAAAACAAACGTACTTATTCGTGGTGAAAGCGGAACGGGAAAAGAACTGGTGGCTAAAGCAATTCATTTTTCAAGTGAGAGAAAAAATAAATCTTTCGTAACCGTTAACATCGCCTCACTTTCCGAGAACCTCATGGAAAGTGAATTATTCGGTCATGAAAAAGGAGCATTTACCGGCGCTATTCAGTCGCGCGTAGGAAAATTCGAAGAAGCAAATAATGGAACTTTATTTATTGATGAGGTGGGCGATATACCGCTGCAGGTTCAGGTAAAACTTTTACGCGCCATTCAGTTCGGTGAAATACAACATTTAGGTTCCAACGAAGTGAAAAAACTGAATGTAAGAATTATTGCGGCAACACACAGGAACCTTGAACAAATGATCAAACACAATGAATTCAGAGAAGATCTTTATTATCGTCTGAATGTAGTTTGTTTAAAACTACCATCGTTAAACGAGAGGAAAGAAGACATTCCGATACTTGTCGACCATTTCATTAAAAAATATTCTGAATCCGCCGGAAAGGAAATTACGGGGGTGACCCGCGAAGCTCTTGACAGACTAATGAGACACAACTATCCGGGCAACATAAGGGAACTTGAAAATATTATTGAACGCGCTGTTGTTTTAACACGGTATGACAAAATATCGCTGGAAGATTTACCGGTTTACTTCGAATCAATTTCCGAAAACAGGCTGCTCGATCCCTATAATCTTGAGGATGGTTACGAAGAAAAGGTTAAGACTTTCGAAAGTGAAATGATTAGCGAGGCTCTAAAGCAGAATAACGGAAATCAAAGCGCTGCCGCCAGACAATTAAACATTAGCGAGAGACATTTGCGGTCGAGACTGGAACGTCTTGGATTAAAGAAAAAATAAACCTCAGGGAAAATATAGGGTCTTTAGAACTCTCTTTTAAAGACCCTTATAAATTTCTATCTCAACCGTGCGATTTTTTTCCTGTCGATTTTTACTTCCAGCCATTTTTCAAGAGCTGTTAAAATTCTTTCTCTTTCATCACCTTCAAAATCAAGAATATTTGTTCCGTGATTTCCGCCCGGTTTAGTCATTCTGAAAGAAGAAGTTTTTCCACTCGGCCAAATTCCGGGAGCCGTCCATGGATCATTTCCTCCGTAAATGTAAATGACCTGTTCAGCTTTGTTAACTAAAAAGTCATGTACCTTTTTGTGCGGCTCGGGATCGTAAGGTTCATTCCATAGTTTATCAAAAAACAAGGGTTTGTTTGATGAGCATTCATCTTTTGCGGCTATCAGTAAATCCTTAAACGGTGTTGTGTCATAACAATAAAAGCCGACCTGCGTATAAGCCTGATAATTAAAAGCATTAAATTTACTCCGCGCATTTCCTAAAAAGAATGTGATATTCCCAACGAAGGGTTTATACAATTCTTCTGGTGAAACGGATGGTTCGGGAATTTCGGAAATATCTCCGCTGCCGTATTGCCACCAGGAAAAATTAAACTCCATCACTGCATGTTCGAAACAAAGTTCGTAATCGCCGAGAAGCGAATCACCGCTCTCTTCAATTTCTTTCAACACGAAAGGTTTTATTTCCTCTCTGCGTTCGAGTAAAGCGCGCTGGTACTTAATTATTTTGGCTCTGTTTTCGGCTGTCGATATACTATCAAAGATAAAAGTCCAAATTCTGCTGTCTTCCATTTCAAGAGTTATAGGCGCAACATATGCAACTATTACATCATTATCTTCAGGATAAAAGTACTCCTGATAAAGTGAAGTTTGTCCGTCTTTACTTCCGCCTGTTGCTATAAATTTACCTTTGTAGAATTTCTTCAGCCATTGAATTATCGAATGCAAATCACCGGCTGCCTGTTCGATATTTAAGTTTTTCCAATCCGGATTTTCCGGTATTGAGGGTGGAAAAAATCTGTGTTCAACCTCCACCTCGTTGCAGTCAAGTATTCGCGCAAGTTCTGTTTTTCGTGTTCCCGGTCGCGCATTATAA
>CAZEXO010000045.1:0-5430 GCA_964516545.1 uncultured Melioribacteraceae bacterium | reverse complement strand
CCGCGTGTGTGAACTACTACCGGTTTGCTAAAATCAATGTGTCTGATATAAACCCGCTGTGTAAATTTTTGTCCGTCAGGATTGTTATGATCAACCGGCTGCATAAAATTCAGAAAAATTTCGTAAGCATCGAATTGCCAATTACCCTGTTTGCTTATTTCTTCAAAAAAAGTTAAATCCGATTCCGTCTTATCCTGTGCCTGATTAATGACAAGGAATATTGAAAGAACAAGTAAAGAACCAAGAAAATATTTTCTCATGATAATTCCCGAAATAAATTTGTTGACAAAAATATCTTATGATAAGCATTATTTGCTTAACAGATGATAAAAATTAGTTGATATAAAAATAAAAGTAAATACGAATATATCTGCACTCATTTTAAGCGTGGAGAAATCTCTTTTTCAAATTTTGTATAATGTAGTTGAGATGAAAGAGAAATGAAAGAAAGGGATAATGTGAGATATAAATCATTTGATGATTCTTCAGGTAAATATCGAAAGTAATCGAATAGAAAGAGGCAACACTGCTGCGTTTTTTATCAATACCAAAACCTGAGAAAATTCGGCAGAAATAAAATTCATTCGTCGACGGTCTAATTTAGATCAATGCATTAAATAAGCTAGAATATTATATTGTCCTCGGAATTATTACTTTTCATATTAGCAATTGGAAGAGGATTCTATGGTTGAGAATTCTTTGGTTGTGGACTGAAAGTGAAGACAGGAGGTTTTAAAATTTGTTATGAATGCATCGGACATTCACCCTGGAAAATCACAACAAGAGAATCTTTTGAAGAAATATTTATGAGTATGAAATATAGATGAGTGAATTATTTTTCATAATAAGATTCAGTCGGATGTATTTTCTCCTAATTATTCTATTGTTTATAAATATCCTGCCCCAGGAGAAAGAATCGAAACCGAATGAAGAATTCGGATTAGAGAAAGCCGTGAATCTTGGTAAATCAATCAACACTTCCTCGGGTGAATTTGCGCCGACCATTTCTGCTGATGGTAATACTTTGATCTTTGAATCAGACAGGGAACAGGATTACATCTGGAAACTTTATGTAAGTAATAAAACTGATACGGGATGGACTTTACCCAAAAGACTCGAGAATGTAAATTCGAATAGCTGGGACGGGGCACCGTTTTTAACCTACGACCAAAACTATCTGCTGATATCTTCTGACCGGAAAGGGGGACAGGGAGATGTTGATATCTGGATATCGGAAAGGCTGAGTGATCATTGGGCAAAACCGATAAATTTCGGCCCGCAGATCAATACTTCTGATTATGACGGATTTGCTTCCTTATCTAGCGATGGCAGTGTACTTTATTTCATGCGATCGGCCGAGAGCGATGGCGAATGCATGAATGATAATCATTACGATATTTATTCATCTCAAAAACAAAACAATAAATGGGAAGAGCCTCAAAAACTTCCCTATCCGATAAACACAGAATATTGTGAAGAATATCCGGTTATTCTTGCCGATGGAAAAACTCTGATCTTCAGTTCGAACAGACCAGGCGGTTTTGGGAACTATGATCTTTATAAATCGGAAATCAATGAGGACGGCAGCTGGGGTGAACCGATGAATCTCGGAAGCTTTATAAACACTCCTCTTGAAGATCAACTCGTGTCGATTCCCGCATCCGGAGATATAATGTATTTCTCCACCGGAGAAGAAAACAGGAGTGATTTATTTTCTGTCCCTATTCCCACAGAAGTTCAACCAACAAAAGTAATTACTGTTGCCGGTACGGTGAGAAATGCTGTCAATTTTGAACCGTTATTTGCTGAAATATCGATTGTCGATATTGAATCAGATTCCTCAACAACAACGATTAAAAGCAACCAGATAGACGGAAAATATATTGTTATCCTGAATGCAGGAAGGATTTATGATGTATCGGTATCTGCTAAGGACTACACATTTCTTTCGACACAATTTGATCTGACAAGTCTGGAGAAATATAAAGAATATCAAAGAGATATTTTGCTTGAACCGATAAAGACAGGTTCAAAAATGATTTTAAATAATATTTATTTTGAGGTCGACAGTTACACTTTGCTCGATAAATCCAGGTATGAACTCAATCGTGTGTTAAAACTTATGAAAGAGAATCCTTCGATGGTTGTTGAAATTGATGGACACACTGACAGCACCGCCTCAGAAGAATATAATTTTGCTCTTTCTCTAAAAAGAGCAACAAGCGTAACTGATTACCTTACAAAGAATGGTATCGAAAATGAACGACTCACTGCAAAAGGATTTGGCGAAAGTCAGCCGATTGCCGATAATGAAAGTGAAGAAGGAAGGCAAATAAATCGCAGAGTTGAGTTTAATATATTGTTTGTAGAGAAGAATGAATGAAATAGAACTCTGAGTCTATTCAATAATTGATCTATATAATGAAACGGCTAACTGAACACATGCAATGGAATTGTACAAGAAGAAAAATTTGAATTAATGTGTAAAAAATAGTAAAAAATTGTAGTAACAAACCTTTCCGGTACGCGTCTAAAAAACCACTCAATCATAATAACGGGTGAAAAAATGAAATTATTAGCTAAAACATCGGTTCTCATAATTTTAGCTGGACTCATTTTCAGTACACCATGTTTATTAGAGGCGCAAAATAATTCCATCAAAGTAGGGAAAGTTGAACCTGGAAAAGTTGATTTCGGAGGATTTTCCTTAACTCATGAGTCAGAAATAACCATATCGGGTGAGGGTGGTTATTATGATGAGTGGGCTGATGATTTTCTTTTTTATGGCTGGATTTTAAATAGCAAAACCCGGGAAGTAGTTTGGGATCTGATGAAAGATTCGAAACAATTTCGACGTAATCGTCGTGAAGGAATTCTAAAATTTGAGGAAAAACTCAAAGTACCTGCTGGCGATTATGAAGTATATTATGCCGGGATGTATGACAGAGGCGATAGTTGGAATTTTGGTGATGTGTTGAGCGAAATATTTGGTTCTAAAAGAAAGTATGGTAAAAATAGTCGTGAAAATTATGGGATGACAATATCAGGTCCTGTTTCAGTGTTTAAATCAAATTCCGGTAAAGAAGTTGTTGACAGAATGTCGAAAGATGCAATCGTGTCATTTATAAGGATGGAAGATGATCAATATGAGAAAAAAAGTTTCACTCTGACAAATGATATTGAAATTTCGATCTATGCTCTGGGTGAAGGGCGAAGACGTGAAGCTTTCGATTACGGATGGATTTATGATGAAATAAATCATAAGAAAGTTTGGGAAATGAATCCGCGCAATGGTGACCATGCCGGAGGAGGATCAAAAAATATTGTTGTTGATGACAAAATTACTCTTCCTAAAGGTACTTACACTGCCCATTATGTTACAGATGATTCACATTCATATCGTGAATGGAATGTACTTCCCCCGAATGATCCTCAATTTTGGGGAATCTCAATCTGGGTGAATAATGATGAAGATATGCAGTACGTAAAAAAAGCTATCGAAATTAAGACCATGAAACCACTTGTTGATCTTACCCGTGTTCGCGACGATGAATATTTATCCAGGGGAATTAAGGTAAAATCAAAAATGGAAGTCAGAATTCTTTGTCTGGGTGAAGCGGGCAACAGGAAAACAATGGTTGATTATGGATGGATAAAAAACGCTGAGACGAGAACGACAATCTGGGAAATGACCTGGAGGAAATCTGATCATGCAGGTGGCGCCGAAAAGAACAGAATGGTTGACGAAGTAATTTCTTTAGAGCCGGGTAACTATATTGTTTATTATGTAACAGATGATTCCCATTCTTATCGTGATTGGAATTCATCCGCTCCTTTTGACAGAGAGAAATGGGGGATAACACTTTGGCCGACCCGGGAAGATGATCGTAACAAAGTTTCCTTCTTTGAAGAAAATGATTTCCAGTCTGATAAAATAATCGCAGAAATCATAAGAGTAAGAGATGATGATTATATTACAAAAACATTCACGCTGAAGACTAAAACAAAAGTAAGAATAATTGCCATTGGCGAGGGAGATGAAAATGATGGTAATTATTCAAGACGACGCAGAGGTGAGATGTTTGATTACGGTTGGATTGAAAATGAAAAATCCGGGAACACTGTCTGGGAAATGACGTATGATAAGACCGAACATGCAGGCGGCGGTAAGAAAAACAGAATATTTAACGGAGTCATTGAACTTGCAGCCGGAACATACAAGCTTTGTTATGAAAGTGATGACTCACATTCATACCGGGACTGGAACGATTCACCTCCACACGACGCAGACAGATATGGAATCACAATTCTCAAAGAGTAAAAGATAAACTTTCAGGGGAAAGATTAACACCTGACTTCTTTCCCCGTATTCTCTCCTCCGGATTTTCATTCATAAACTTCCATTTAAATTGTAGTGGATTCATGGAAAAGTGTTTGTGACATATTGGCAGGCTTTTCTTTTGATTTTAGGGAATTCCCGAGTTGCGTTTTTGGCTCAAAAACAAAAGAAATTTGTGACCGGATGGAGGCTTGTCATATACTACTCAGAGACTACTTAGATACTAGTTAGAGACTGTTTATCCGGGAAAAGAGTAAAAATTGGTCAGCGTGTGACAATATGGCAAGAGGTGAATTCAGCCAGGGCTGACAATTATCAGTAAAATTTCCTGCTATTTTGAAAGATTCCTGATTTCGAAGTTTAACTGAATTTCCAGAACCGCGTAGAAGTTCTATTATAAATTATTAAGGGAATATCATAAAAATGGATTTATCGATTATTTAAAAATAACTCTGCCTTTAATTTCTTACATCCTAAAAGTCGACATAAATTATTTATGAAATCGTGCAAAAGCTTTTTCACTTTGCTAGATGGAGAATTAATTTTTACCGGACATTCAATTAATTACTGGAATACTGATAAATATAGTGAGAAGTCTAATTTCAAAAAACATACAAAAATATTTTATAACAAAGAAGCAGCAATTGACTTTTAAATTAAAAGGTGTAAATTGCAATACGATTTATTTGGGCTTTAATCAAGGGGAAAAATCAAAATCAATTATTATAGATACACGGAGGCAAAATGAATTCCGGTAACGGGAATAATAGCAACCAGCCAAACTACGATATGCAAATGCAGGAATTGATGACTAAACTTGAATATTATCACGCTAAAAATAATTGGAGTGGTTATTGTTCTGTGGGATGTCAGCTTTATGATCTTTACGAAGAGATTGGGATAATAAAAAAATTTGATGCTTTACGAAGAACTATTTTAGGTGAATTAGGAAAAACAGGCAAATGGGTTGAGTATTACAGATTCAAATATTACAGTCAAACTCACCATCCTTTAACACAATTCGGTGCATGGATGGCAAACTGGGCTGTCAGGAAATGGGAAAATAATGTGATGGCGTTTGTTTACGCCGG
>CAZEXO010000044.1:19245-21553 GCA_964516545.1 uncultured Melioribacteraceae bacterium | reverse complement strand
TAGCGGGGGCCAGACTTGAACTGACAACCTTCGGGTTATGAGCCCGACGAGCTACTCCGCCTTTGGCGGACTCCACCCCGGAATATTATCAATAATCCATCTTCTGCCAATACCGGATTTTAACCATTTTTCTCTCTTCATTGCTTCAGAACGGGAAGAGAATTCTTCAGTATAAATTATCTTCCAGTTGTTACCGTGTTTAGTTGAATGAGAGATATGAGAATTGTGTTCAGAAAGCCTGCGATTTAAATCCGGAGTCTGTCCGATATAATGAAAACCTTCATCGCTGATTAAGAGATAAACATACGAAGCTATCATATTACCTAAAATAAAAAATCCTCATCTAAGTGATGAGGATTTTATTTGGTAGCGGGGGCCAGACTTGAACTGACAACCTTCGGGTTATGAGCCCGACGAGCTACCAATTGCTCCACCCCGCGATATAATCTTTATCTTATTAGGAACACTCTGTCAATTCAGGAGTCGAAATATAGACTGTAATAATAGAAATGTCAAATTCACGCTCGTAAAAAAGGGAAATTTCTCTTAAATTATCTCACTAAACTTTTACTCATTATCCATTGAGAAAAAAATGCTGAAGTCTCTTGACATCAAAAACTATGCGCTTATTGATGATTTGCATATTGATTTCGGTTTCGGACTAAATATTCTCACGGGGGAGACAGGCGCCGGTAAATCGATTCTGATTGATGCTTTGGGATTATTGCTTGGCAACAGAGCGAGCACTGAAGTTGTAAGAAAAGGTGCGGACAAATCTATCGTTGAAGGTATCTTTGATGTATCAAAAAACAAGAAGGTAAAAATACTGCTGGAGGAAAATGATCTCGATTATTCCGACGATCTTATTATCCGAAGAGAGATTTCTCAGAAAGGAGCTAACCGATGTTTTGTGAATGACACTCCGGTTGCGCTCAATGTTATCAAGGATTTCGGAGAACTTTTAGTTGATCTTCATGGTCAGCATGATCATCAATCGCTGCTTCGTCAGGAGTTGCATATTGAAATGCTTGATGAATTCGCTGGCATAGAAAAAAAAGTAGATGAGTTTTATCTTGGAATAAAAGTTCTTAACTCCAAAATAAATGAGCTAAATGAAATTCTGAGTAAAGAAAAAGAACTCAGAGAACGAAAGGAAATAATAGAATTTCAGATAAAAGAAATCGACGAAGTTGATCCTCACGAAAACGAAGAGACCGAACTTGAAAATGAACTTAATGTTCTCGATAATTCCGAAAAACTTCTTCAGTTAACAGATGAGATTTACAACGGACTTTATGAAAGTGAAAATAGTTCTGTAGAGCAACTCGGACATTTTAACAACCTTCTTGAGGAACTTTCCGAAATAGATAATAAATTCTCCGAAAAGGTTGAGGAACTGAAAAGTGCGATCTCAACTGTAAATGAAGTTGCAGCTTTTATCCGTTCGTATAAAGATAAAATTGATCTTGATCCCTCACGCCTCGAAGAAGTTCGTGAACGTCTCGGAAGTATTACATTACTAAAGAAAAGATATGGCGGTTCTATTGAAGCCTTGCTCGAATTAAGAAAGCGATTGGGTGATGAGCTTGATATTGTTGAGAACTTTACCGGGAAAATAAACTTACTGGAAAAGGAAATTATTTCACTCAGAAAAGAATATGGTCTGAAGGCTATCCAATTAAGTGAGTCGAGAAAGAAGTGTATTAAAACCGTGAAGAAGGAAGTTGAGGAATCATTGGGAAATCTTGGATTCTCTGCTGCTCTGTTTAATGTGGATGTCAGGAATCAACCTGCTCAGGATAGCGAGCAAAATTTCTTAATCATCAACGGTAAGAATTTCCTTTTTAATAAATATGGCATTGACAGAGTTGAGTTTTTTCTTTCTGCAAACAAAGGTGAAGACCCCAAACCTCTTGTTAAAGTTGCTTCAGGTGGTGAAGTTTCGCGTATTATGCTCGCGCTCAAAACAATTCTGGCAAAAAATGATAAATTACCCGTGCTGATCTTTGACGAGATTGATACCGGAGTTAGTGGAAGGATTGCTCAGAAGGTTGGAAAGGCACTTAAAAATCTTTCCGAATATCATCAGCTTGTGGTGATAACACATTTGCCTCAGATAGCCGCGATGGCAAATCAGCATTTCCTTATTGAAAAAACTGATTTGAACGATAGATCGGTAACTCTTGTTAAATTGCTTAATGAGGAAGAGCGTGTTAAAGAAGTTGCAAAATTGCTAAGCGGTGAAAATGTTACTGAAGCCGGATTAAATAGCGCACGTGAATTGATCAGTCTGAACTACTAATATTAT
>CAZEXO010000044.1:0-19212 GCA_964516545.1 uncultured Melioribacteraceae bacterium | reverse complement strand
GTTTCTATTTTTTATAGCACATTCAGCAAGTCAGTCTGTTAAAGCACAAAACCTTTCAGAAACACTAAGTAATCTTTCATCAAGTGCAGGCAGCGCTTATGTTGAACCTATTATTTCCGCATTCGGATCAAATCTCAACGCAGCGTGGGTAACCGGCGCGCCTAAAGCAACAAAACTCGGACTTACACTTAATGTTAAATTTGTTGCGCTCGGCTCGTTTTTTTCTGATGACCAAAAAACTTTGAACGCGTCAGGTACTTTCAGGTATACAGCAGAACAAGCCGATGCAATACTCGAAAACTCAGGATATAATTCATTGCATCCCATGTATCTTCCCTTAAGAACGGAAATTTTACGCCGCAACTGGAACGTACAATTCACAGGTCCGACTATCATCGGAAAGGAATCGGATAATATGCATATCTATTTCCCTGGTGATCAAAGTCTGGATATTGATCCTTACGATCTCGTTCTTGAGGATGTTAAAGGATATCTTGATGAGTATCCCTTACTACCTTCAGCCGCTGTTCAATTAAATGTCGGAACTATCATGGGCACTCATGCTTCCTTCAGATGGTTCCCGGATACGGATATTCAGGACCTTGGTAAATTCAAGTTTTTCGGATTCGGTATTTTGCACAATCCTGAAGTATGGTTAAACGATCCTCTTCCTGTTGACATTGCTGCCGGATTTTTTACTCAGACTATGAAAGTCGGTGACATCTTTGAAAGTAAAGCAACTCAATATGGAGTCTGGGTAAGTAAGACTTTTGGGTTCATCTCACCATATCTGGGATTAACTATGGAAACGAGTACTACTGAAGTAGGCTATGATTATGTTTTTAGCGGACCGAGCGGAGTTCAGGAAACTGCTCACGTGAGTTTTGAACTTGAAGGAGAAAATACCAGCGGTGTTACTATTGGTGCGGCAATGAAATTAATTATTCTTGATATTGCCGTTGACTATAAAATTGCAAAGACCAATACAGCCAGCCTGGCAGTCTCATTCGGTATGTAGAATTTGGTGAACTGTATGTAAATAATTTTGTATAGTCTTTCAGGCTGAAATAATTATCTTACATACAGTTTTCATTTTTAAAACAAGCAATGATTTTGAAAGAAACTGCAATTTATATACACATACCTTTCTGTAATCACAAATGTATATATTGTGATTTTTATTCCATTATCACCACCGATAATATTGATTCTTATCGTAAAGGTCTTCTGAAGGAAATTGATATTTACTCTTCAAAATATTCTGAAGGGCGCGAGATTATTTCAATTTACTTCGGCGGCGGAACTCCTTCGCTGATGACTCCGGGATATATCAGGGAAATAATCGATCATGTGAAGAAAAAATTCTTTGTTCGTTCAGATGCTGAAATTACACTCGAAACAAATCCCGGAACGGTTAACAGGAATAAACTTGACGAATTTAAAGCAGCGGGAATAAATAGAATCAGTATTGGAATTCAATCATTTCATCAGAATGATTTGAAATTCATGACGAGAATTCATGATCCGGAAACCGCAATACGGACAGTGAATGATGCGGCTCAGATCGGTTTCGAAAATATCAGCATTGATCTCATTTTTAATCTTCCCGGTCAAACAAAAAATATGTGGAAGTTCAACCTTGATTCGGCAATGGACTTACCCATTAAGCATCTTTCTGCTTATAGCCTGATTTTAGAGTCCGGCACGATTCTTAACAAAATGGTTCTCGATGGAAAAGTAACGCTACAGGATGATGATTATGATGCCGATCTTTATGAATTCACCATTCAGTATTTGAATGGAAATGGATTTCAACAGTATGAGGTTTCTAATTTTTCAAAGCCGGGTTTTGAATGTACTCATAATAATGTTTACTGGCAGTATAAAGATTATTTGGGTTTTGGAACTTCGGCGCATTCATTCACTAAAAATAAAAGATGGAAAAACTTTTCTTCACTGAAGTTTTATCTTGAAGCTATCAACAAAAAGAACAGCGCAATAACACATTGTGAAATTCTGAATGAAGAAGAAATGACAGCAGAATATACAATGCTTGCTCTGAGAAGTTACGGACTGAATAAAAAAGAATTAATAGAAAAGTTTGGGAGTAATTGGCTTGATATAAACAGAGAATTTTTTAACTTGCTGAATCAAAACAGACTAATTACGGAAGATGAATATTTTATCAGATTTACGCCGCGGGGTTATGCCGTGTGTGATGAAATTCTGGCAAAGTTAAAATAAAGGTCGCTCTGCTTATGCTGAAAAAAATAGCTCTTCATTGGCAAATTCTTATCATGCTTTTTGTTGCAGTACTATACGGAATTTTCCTGCCACAATACACAAATTATGTCTCCTGGATGGGCACACTTTTCCTACGCGCTTTGCAGATGGTTATCGTTCCTCTTATTCTTTCGTCGATTATTTCTGGTGTTACAAATATCGGAACAGGAAGTAATCTTGGCAGACTCGGACTAAAGACAGTTGTTTATTATATCTCAACAAGTACATTGGCTATCATCACTGGTTTATTTTTAGTGGATATTTTGAAACCCGGAGTTGGTGCGGATTTAGGTCTGACGCAGGAAGTAGAAGGACTGAACATTGCGCGCGAATCTTTCGGAGAAACTCTGATTAATATTATACCTACAAATATTTTCACAGCCTTCACCGAAGGAAGCATGTTATCAATCATTTTCTTTGCCATTCTTTTTGGATTTTTTATCACCAGAGTTGAAGAAAAATACAGTGTAATTCTTTCGGACTTTTTTAACGCGTTTTTCGAAGTTATGATGAAAATAACAATGCTGGTTATAAAGTTCACACCTCTTGGAATTTTAGGAATTGTTGCAAATGTAGTTGCCGAACAATCCGATTTGTTGGAAGTAGTAAAACGGCTTGGTATTTATATGGCAGCGGTATTAATCGGTCTTATCATTCATAGTTCTGTTACGCTCCCATTGATTGTAAAGTTAATCGGAAGAAGTAACCCATGGCTTCATTTTAAAGCTATGACAACACCATTGATTACTGCATTCTCAACATCATCATCGAATGCTACTTTGCCTTTGACAATGAGTGCAGTTGAACAAAATTCAGGCGTTTCAAATAAGATTACTTCATTTACTTTACCGCTTGGCGCAACAGTTAATATGGACGGAACAGCTCTTTATGAATGTGTTGCAGCAATGTTTATTGCCCAGGCATACGGAATTGAGTTGGGGTTCTTGCAGCAAATTATAGTAGTAGTAACAGCGTTATTAGCCTCAATCGGTGCCGCGGGAATTCCAATGGCGGGGTTGGTGATGATATCAATCATTCTCAGTGCTGTTGGATTACCGCTTGAAGGTTTAGGTTTAATTTTAGCCGTCGATAGAGTACTTGATATGTGCAGAACCGCCGTAAATGTTTGGAGTGATAGCTGCGGAGCTGTCGTAATTGCACGTAGCGAAGGTGAGGAATTAAAGGTGTGATTTAATGCTAAAGTATCGCGAAATATTTGCGCGCAGACATGAATTATTTTCGCAAAATTCTTAACAAATACTTTGTTTTCTTTATTTTTTCATTTATATTTTTGGCACGTTATTTTCTAATTTAATAACGATGTTCTGTTCCATAATTAAAAAAGGTTGGTTTAATTTCCCTTTATTTTTGCTCAGGAGTTTCCCACTCGCTGAGTAACCCAATTAAGAGCCGCTTCCCACGGCTCTTTTTATTTTAAATATGTGCCCCAATTATAGTAGTGATTTACCTGCCATATAAACTATATTTATTAGTACAACTTAATTAGTCCACGGGAAACTAAAGTTGAAAACAAAGATTTATATCCAAAGAATCTATCCATTGCGATATCTTTTTATTGCTACTTTTTTGGGAGTTCACCTTTTTACACAAACTAAAAGTACTAGTAATTCTTCCAATAACAATGACGAAACTTCCTTCGTGAAATTCAACCAGGGTGTGTCCGGATTGGGAAACAAGCTCATTAAATTCTGAACTGAATGATAACGAGAAAAACAGTGTAGAGTGGAAAATCATTTATTGTAATGAGGTACAATTCAAAAGCATGCTTCACGCAAAATTCATAAGAAGGAGGACATACTTTTATATTTGGAGTTTTATTCTCTCGTAGCTTGCTAATTGCATTCATTATGGTTACATTTACACGTCTAATTCGCCCCATTGAGGGCGTTTTTTATTTCTATGAATCGAGAAAAAGAAATATTTAACCTGATTGAAAAGATTGTTGAAAAACATGGGTTCTTACTTGTTGACACTGTAATACGCGGCGAAAAGATGAACCGTGTTATAGAAGTCTATATTGATAATGAGACCGGAATTTCCGCCGATAACTGTGCAGGTGTTAGTCACGATTTAGGAGCCCTGTTTGATGAGAATGATTTTTTCAGCGGCAAATACCGACTTGACGTATCATCTCCCGGAATTGGCAGACCGTTAAAGTATTTCCAGCAATACAAGAAACATGTCGGCAGGGAATTCGAAGTTGAATACTCATTGAGTGAAGGAACAACAAGCAGTTTCAAAGGTGTTCTTACAAAGTCTGAAGATAATAAATTATGGTTCACAAGCAATAATAGTGAACTGATAATAGATTTTGAAAAAGTAATAAAAGCAAAAGTACTAATTAGTTTTTGATAACGGAGGCATAAATTATGAACAATGAAATCGTAGATTCCTTCGCGCAAATGGTGCGTGAAAAGAATGTCGACAGAGACGTTCTTGCAGGAATTATCGAGGATATTTTTGGTCTTCTTGTAAAGAAAAAATATGGTCTTGAAGCCAATTACGATGTTGTAGTTAACATGGATAAAGGTGATATTGAAATATTTCTTGAAAGAGTTATAGTTGATAAAGTTGAAGACCCGAACCGTGAGATTTCTATAAATGAAGTGAATGAAAGAGGAAATGATGAAGAACTTGAAGTAGGTGATGATTATGTTGAACAACTTTCACTAGCATCTTTCGGACGCAGATTAATTAACCTTGCAAGACAGAGCCTTAACCAAAGAATCCGCGAAATCGAGAAAGAGTTGATTCATAATGAATACTCCGAATTACTTGGCGAAATAGTTGTCGGTGATATTTATCAGGTCCGTCGTAACGATGTGCTTGTTAATCATAATAAGAATGAATTAATGTTACCCCGTTTGGAACAGATTCCCCGTGAAAAATATCGAAAAGGTGATACTATTCGTGCGGTTATCAGAGAAGTTCGCAAAACACCGAATGGTCCTCTTATTATTGTGTCGCGCGCGGATAATAATTTCCTGCGAAGACTTTTTGAGATTGAAATTCCTGAAATATACGACGGAGTTATTGAAATCAAAAGTATTGCCCGCGAACCCGGCGAAAGAGCAAAAATAGCGGTTGAGTCACAGGATAGCAGAATTGATGCTGTCGGAGCCTGCGTCGGAATGAAAGGTGTAAGAATTCATGCCATAGTAAGAGAATTGAATAATGAAAATATTGACGTCGTAAATTACTCGGAAGATCCGATTGTATTCATTCAACGCTCTCTGTCTCCTGCTAAACTGAAACAAATAGAAATTGACGAAGAGGAAAAAAAATGTACTGTTACCGCGGATAGCGATCAGGTTTCTCTGATTGTCGGGCGTAATGGTGTTAATATAAGACTTGCAATGAAACTCACAGGCTACCATATTGATGTAATCCGTGAAGAAAAACCATTTGAAGAATACGAAGATGATATAGAGCTGATTGATCTTAAAGAAGAAATAGGCGCTGAAATTGTCGATCTCCTGATTAATAATCGTTTCGATACCGCTGTTGAAGTACTGACAGCCGGTGTTGAGAAACTAAAATTAATTGAAGGTTTAGATGAAGAAAAAGCTCTTCAGATTATCGAGATAATTAAAAACCAGTTTGAAGAAGAAGAATAAATAAAAATTTAAAAACAGGTACTTCACATATGCCAGAAAAACCTAAAAAATTGCGTCTTTACAAATATGCCTCGGAATATAATCTTGCTACCGATATTCTTATTGAATTTCTTGAGAAAAAAGGTTACGAGATTAAATCACACATGACGGTCCTTACCGATGAAATGATTTCCGATATTAATTCTCAATTCAAAAAAGACATTGAGAAAGCGGAAATCCATTATCGTAAGATCTCTGAATTCCAGAAAAAAAGGTCTGAAAAATCCGGTGAAAGCCCTGTTGAAGAAACTGTTCAAGAAGTTATCGAAGAAGAAGTCAGTAAAGAAAAAATAGAAGAATCTCATCCAGTTGTTGAACAAATAGCTGAAGAAAAAACCTCTGAAGTGGTTGCTGAACAAGCTGTTGAACCGGGAGTCTCTGAAACGCCGGAAGCGGAAGAAGAATTCGAATCGGTTGAAGAAGCAGCATCAGAAACTATTGAAGAAGTCGAAGTAGAAACTGAAGATGAAAAGGTATCTGTCTTTAAAACTAAAGCCGAGATTGAACTCGATAATAAAAAGCGAGGATTAAAAATTCTTGGTAAAGTTGATTTGGGCGATAAACGTAAAAAAGGTAAAAAAGAAGTAAGAAAAGAAACCGAAACCCATGCAACAGAAAAACCTGTTGTTGAAAAGCCTGTTGATAGTAATAAAAAAATAGCAGATGTGACAAAACCGGTTGTCGCTCCGGGAGATACTGACGATAAAGATGAAAAGAAGAAAAAGAAAAAGAAGTTAAAAGCCAGAAAAAAAGTACGCACCGAGGGTGATGAAGAAGTATTCAAAAAGAAGAAAAAAGTTAAACGTCTTGAAGTTGATAAAAAAGATGTTGATGCCGCAATTAAACGTACTCTGCTAAGTATGGACGACACGACAATTGGCGATCGTGCAAGTTTGCGTAAGAAAAAGAGAAAGGAAAAAGCGGAACAACTGGAAAAATTTGAGGAGCAAAAAGCTTTAGAAGATACGAAAATAAAAGTAACCGAATACATAGCCGTAAGTGAATTGGCTAATCTTATGAATGTATCGGTCAGTGAAGTTATTTCGAAATGTATCGGACTTGGATTGATGGTGTCAATTAATCAACGTCTTGATATTGAAACCATAACGCTAATCGCAGATGATTTTGGTTTTGAAATTGAACTTGAAGAAGAATACGTTGCCGATATTCTTGAAGATGAATCGGACCCTGAAGATACTTTGGAACCACGTCCTCCTGTTGTTACTATCATGGGGCACGTTGATCACGGTAAAACTTCGTTGCTTGATTATATCCGAAGTGCAAATGTTGTTGCTGGCGAATCAGGCGGGATTACTCAGCACATTGGCGCTTATCAGGTTCAGACAGATAACGGTAAATATATAACATTTCTTGATACGCCAGGTCACGAGGCATTTACAGCCATGAGAGCGCGTGGCGCTAAAGTTACCGATATTGTTGTTCTTATTGTTGCCGCTGATGACGCCGTTATGCCTCAAACTATTGAAGCAATTAATCATGCGAAAGCCGCTAACGTACATATAATTATTGCAATAAATAAAATTGACAAACCAGGCGCGAACGTCGAAAAAATTCGTCAACAATTAGCTGATAGAAATATTCTCGTTGAGGAATGGGGCGGAAAATATCAGTGTGTTGAAGTATCTGCCAAAAAGGGAACAAACATTGATCTTCTGATGGAAAAGATTTTACTCGAAGCTGAAATGCTCGAACTTAAGGCTAATCCGAACAGAAAAGCCCGTGGCGCTGTTATTGAAACAAAACTTGAACAGGGGCGTGGTGTTACTGCAACTGTTCTCGTTGAAAAAGGCACATTGGAAATTGGCGATCCGTTTGTTGCAGGTGTTAACCATGGACGTGTTCGCGCGATGTTTGACGAAAGAAATCGTAAAATGGATAAAGTTGGACCTGCTACGCCGGTTGTTATTCTTGGATTTGAAAGCTCACCTCAGGCAGGCGATAGTTTTATCGTGGTTGATTCCGAACGCGAAGCCCGCGAAGTTGCGATTAAACGTCAGCAGCTTAAACGCGAGCAGGATCATCGCCAGGTTAAACTGATTACGCTAGATGAAATTGCCAACCAGATCAGTCAGGGTGTTGTTAAAGAACTTCCGCTGATTGTTAAAGGCGACGTTGACGGTTCTGTTGAAGCATTATCCGATTCGCTGATGAAGCTCACCAATAAAGAAGTGAAAGTTCACGTAATCAGCAGAGGTGTAGGCGCAATTTCGGAAAGCGACGTTCTGCTTGCCGCTGCATCAAAAGCAATTATTATCGGATTCCATGTTCGTCCGAACAGCAATGCCCGTAAATTAGCCGAGAACGAAAAGGTTGATATCAGACTTTATAATGTAATCTATGATGCAATCAATGAAGTCAAATCAGCTCTTGAAGGAATGTTATCACCGGTGCTCAGTGAAGAACTTGTCGCCACTGTCGAAATTCGCGAAACATTCAAAGTGCCTAAAATAGGAACTGTTGCTGGATGTTATGTTCAGGAAGGTAAAATCACCCGTAATGATAAAATCAGATTATTCCGAAACGGAATCGTTATTTATGAAGGTGAACTTTCTCAGCTAAGAAGATTCAAAGATGATGTTAAAGAAGTGGACGCCGGATATGAATGCGGACTCAACATTACCAACTTCAATGATATCAAAATCGGCGACATCATCGAAGCATATAAAATAATTTCCACAAAGAAGAAACTGGAATTATGAGCCACAGGTTAGATAAAGTTGCAAGTCTTATAAAAGAAGAAATAAGCCTGATTTTTTTACATAAAATTCAGGATAGCAGAGTGGGAATGATTACGGTTACAAACGTAAAAGTGACTCCTGATCTCAAAATTGCCCGGATATATTTTTCCACTTTCGACAAAAATAAACGGGAAGCTATTCTTGAACGAATTAAAGAATTGAAAGGAAAAATTCGCTCTGAGCTTGCCGGTAAAGTTAATTTGAAATTCGCTCCCGACCTTGAATTCTATATTGACGATACTCCTGATTATGTGGAAAAGATGGAAGGGTTATTCAAAAAAATTCACGAGAATGATAGCAAAGAACCAGAGTGAAAATAGATCCCCCGATTTTGAAACGGGAGAGATAATATTAATTGATAAAAGAGAAGGATTAAGTTCTTTTCAGATAATTCATAAAGTAAGAAAAGTGATTCAGGTAAAAAAAGTAGGACATGCCGGAACACTTGATCCTCTTGCGTCCGGGTTACTTATTGTTTGTACCGGCAAAAGAACAAAAGAAATTACTTTATACCAGGATATGATTAAAACATACTCTGGCATTATTACTCTCGGAAAAACAACTCCGACTATGGACGCCGAGAGTGAGGTGAGTGAAGAAAAAAGTATTTCCGGTATCACTGAAAAAGATGTTATCGAAACCGGAAAATTGTTCCTTGGAAATATTTTGCAAACTCCGCCCATGTACTCGGCAGTTAAGTACAAAGGTAAAAGCCTTTATAAATATGCCCGTCAGGGGCGTGAGGTAGAACGGCAACCGCGGCAGATTACAATTTATCGTTTCGACATTACGAAGATAAATTTGCCGGAGGTTCATTTTGAAGTCGATTGCTCAAAAGGAACTTATATCCGTGTTCTGGCTTATGATTTCGGCGCTAAACTTGGATGCGGCGGTTACTTAACTAAACTAAGACGTGATAGAATAGGTGAATATAACGTTAAAGATGCTTATTCAATTCGGGAGTTTGAAGAACTTTTTGATACTCTTAAAATCAAAAGTGTCGGTTGAAAAGAATTTACGATGAAATTTTACAGAGATTTTCCTGAAATAGATAGTTTAAGAAAACGAGTTGTTACAATCGGTACTTATGATGGTGTTCATAAAGGTCATTCCGGTTTGTTGAACACACTTAAAAAAATTTCGCTGGATGAAAATCTTGAAAGTGTTCTTGTAACATTTGAACCTCATCCGAGGACGGTTGTTACGAATGATTATAAAATCAAGATACTTACTACTCTTGAAGAAAAAAAAGAAGTTCTTGAAAGTTTTGAAATTGATATGCTGATAGTGATAAATTTTACTGATGAGTTCAGAAACTTAACAGCAGAAGAGTTCATTGAAAATTTTTTGATTCCACGGGTTAATCCTGCTCATATAGTTATTGGGCATGATCACAAATTCGGGAAAGACAGAAAAGGCGACGGTAATTTTCTTGAAAGCTTAGGAGTAAAGTTTGGTTTTAAAGTAACGACTGTTTCTGAAGTTAAACAAGACGGCAATATGATCAGCAGTACGATTATTCGTCATGCAATTTCGGAAGGGAGAATAGAAAAAGCCAACTTTGATCTTGGGAGGAATTATTCACTTTTGGGTAATGTAATTAAGGGCGCGGGAAGAGGCAGGGTAATCGGTTTTCCTACTGCTAACATTAAACCATCAGATGAAAATAAACTGATTCCGGCCGAAGGAGTTTATGCAATTAAGTTTATTGTTAAAAATAAATCATATAATGGAGTTCTGAATATCGGAAAACGCCCGACATTTGAGACATTTAGTGAACCTGTAATAGAAGCACATTTGTTTGATTTTAATGACGATATCTATTCTGAAGTTGTTAAACTCGAATTTGTTGCCCGAATCCGGGAAGAGAAAAAATTTAACGACAAGGAAGAATTGGTGAAACAGATTATTAACGATATAGCAAAAACAAAAAAAATCTTAAATAATTAATTCCGGCTTGCCTGCCACGGGCGGGTTTTGACTGGGATTACATTGAAAACAATATATTGGAGTAAAAAATGGCTTTAACAAACGAAACAAAACTTGAAATAATCAAGAAGTATGGTAAAGATGAAAAAGACAGCGGCAGGCCCGAGGTACAAATCGCTTTATTAACAGAAAGAATAAATCAGTTAACATCGCATTTCGGCGATCATACAAAAGATCATGCCTCACGCCGTGGTTTAATGATGATGGTTGGTAAAAGAAGAAGATTGTTGGACTATCTGATTGCAAAAGACATTAACAGATACCGTGCAATCATAAAAGAACTCAACATTAGAAAGTAAGAGGAAATTGAATGATTATTACAAAAGAAGTTGAAATAGGGGGAAGGATTCTCACAATAGAAACCGGGCGATACGCCAAACAAGCAAACGGCGCAGTTATGGTTCGTTACGGTGATACCATGGTGTTGGTAACAGCTGTGGCATCTGAAGAAGCGAGAGAAGACATTGATTTTTTTCCGCTATCAGTTGAATACCGCGAAAGATCATTTGCAGCCGGTAAATTTCCCGGTGGATTTATAAAAAGAGAAGGTCGTCCTTCGGAAAAAGAAATTCTCAGCGCCAGATTAATTGACAGACCAATTCGTCCGCTTTTCCCGGATGAATACAGAAACGAAACTCAGGTTGCTGCTTTCGTTTATTCATTTGATAAAGAAAATGATCCGGATGTGATCGGCGCAATCGGTGCTTCTGCTGCTTTAGCCGTTTCAAATATTCCTTTTCTTGAACCGATTGGTGAAGTAAGAATAGGCAGAGTAAATGGTGAATTAATTGTTAACCCGACTTTTACCCAGATTGAACAAGGTGATTTGGAACTGGTTGTTGCCGGCACCGAAAGTTCAATAATGATGGTTGAAGGTGAAGCTAAAGAATTAGGCGAAGAAGTTCTTCTTGAGGCTCTTAAATATGCTCACGCCGAAATTAAAAAACTTGTTCAACTTCAGAATGAATTAAGAAAAGAATGCGGTAAAGAAAAAATGATTGTTCCGGTTAAGGAAATCAACCAGGAATTGAAGGACGATGTATACAAACTTGCCTACGACCGCTACAAAATTTTGGTTTCCACTACTCTTGCCAAGGAAGAAAGATCCGCAAAAAACAAAGAACTCGGGCTGGTAGTTTTGACAAACATCGCTGAAAAATATCCAGAACAGGAAAGTGTGATTAAAGCAATTCTCCATGACATCGAAAAAGAATTGATGCGTGAAAGAATTTTAAAAGAAGGACTAAGACTTGATGGAAGAAATCTTACCCAGGTAAGACCAATTACCATTGATCTCGGTATGCTTCCCCGCACGCACGGTTCAGCGCTCTTTACTCGCGGCGAAACTCAAAGTTTGATGACTCTTACTTTGGGTACCAGCGGTGATGAACAAATTATCGACGGTCTTCAGGAAGAATTTAAGAAAAGATTTCTGCTTCACTATAATTTCCCTGCTTTCTCTGTTGGTGAAACCGGAAGATACAGCGGAGTGGGAAGAAGAGAAATCGGTCACGGAAATCTTGCTGAACGTTCGCTTAAACATATCGTTCCTGCCGAAGATAAATTTCCTTACATAATCAGACTTAATTCGGATATACTTGAATCCAACGGATCATCATCAATGGCAACTGTCTGTTCAGGCTCTTTGGCGATGATGGACGGCGGAGTTCCGGTCAAATGTCCTATTGCAGGTATTGCAATGGGCCTGGTTAAAGAAGGCGATCAATATGCTGTTCTTACTGATATTCTTGGAAATGAAGATCATCTCGGTGATATGGATTTTAAAGTTGCCGGTTCGGCCGAAGGTATCACGGGATTTCAGATGGATATTAAAATTCAGGGCATTTCATACGAAATTATGGAAAAAGCTCTGAAACAAGCTAAAGAAGGAAGATTACACATTCTCGGTAAAATGAATGAAGTATTAGCAACTCCGCGTCCACAACTTTCATCTCATGCCCCAACGATTTTGAGCACTGTTATTCCTCAATCAAAAATCGGCGCAGTTATCGGACCTAGCGGAAAAGTAATTCAGGCAATTCAAAAAGAGTTCAGCGTTGAAATTAATATTGAAGAAGACGGCACTGTTAATATTGCCGGTCATAATTCTGAACTTGCCAAAAAAGCAAAGGAATATATAAAACTGATGGTCGCCGAACCTGAAGAAGGGAAAGTCTATCAGGGTAAAGTGATTAAGATAGCTGAATTCGGCGCTTTCGTTGAAATATTACCCGGACACCAGGGACTTTTGCACATTTCCCAGGTTGATAATAAACGCGTCAATAAAGTATCTGATGTTCTTAAAGAAGGCGATGTAATTAAAGTCAAATTGATGAAAGTTGAAAACGGCAAATACAGTTTATCGAGGAAAGTGCTTCTTAAAGAGGAAGAAGATAAAGCTAAGTCAGAAGGTAATCCTGATTTAGAAAATAAAAATTCTCAGGAGAATGCTGAATAATATTCAGCATTTTTCTTTTATAGGGTACTATGCAAATCGGTAATTTGAATTTGGAGAACAAACTTTTACTGGCTCCAATGGCCGACGTAACCGATAGTTCTTTTAGAAAAATCTGTAAAGAACACGGCTCGGGTTTAACATTTACACAAATGATAAGCGCAAAAGGTGTAATTGAAAATACCTTTGACACCTTGCGTTTGTTGGCGTTTAACAGAAGTGAAAAACCGGTTGGTGTTCAGGTGCTGGGAAGCGATCCGGGAATTATCCGAGAGGGTGTTTCGGAAATCGCTAAATTCAAACCGGACGTGATTGACTTGAACAGCGGCTGCCCGATTGAAAAAGTAACAAAATACAATATGGGCGCCTGCATTCTGGACGATAAAATTTTGTTAGGTAAGATTGTACGGGCTATGGTTGAAGGCTCAAAAGGCATCCCGATTTCAGTGAAAATAAGACTCGGGAGAGACAAAGAGAATATTAATATTCTTGAAAATGCCCGTATCATCGAAGACAACGGAGCTTCTCTTCTTATTGTTCATACAAGAACCCGCAAAGAGAAATACCACGAAGACCCCGATTGGAGCTGGCTGCCGAAAATAAAGAAATCGATTAACATTCCACTGGTTGGGAACGGATCGGTATTTACGCCGCAGGATGCAGTACGGATGCTTAATGAAACCGGATGCGACAGTGTTATGATTGCCCGCGGAGCTCTTGGCAACCCGTTTATTTTCTCACGCTTCAATTCTTTGTTAAATTCAGGAATTGATGAGGGGTCTCCTGATGTTACTAAGGTAACGGAAGTTGTTTTTAAGCATCTTCAATATATTAAAGAAGAATACGGCGATATTGTCGGCATTAAAAGCGCAAAAAAACATATTGTTTGGTACTACAGAAATTTTAAGGGAATAAGCGAAATTTTAGATAGAATTTTTTCTATAAACGAATTTGAAAAACTGAAAGAATTTATCTCTGAGTTCAAAGAAAACTCACTCAAAGGAATTTATGGTGAGGAGAATTTTGAAGAGATAAACAGAAAATTTTTAATTAAGGTACTTTTCTGGCTGCCGGACGCGGAACTAGACGTTAAGGCAGGGTAGAAGAAGTATCAGGACGAATTTAAAATGGTAAAGGAAATTATAATAAACTCATCCACCTCGCAGAGCAGGGTCGCAATTATTGAAGATAATAACCTGGTAGATTTTTTTGTTGACCACGTTGAAAAGAGAAGGATGGTTGGTGATGTATATTTAGGTAAAGTTGCAAGGGTCTTGCCGGGTATTCGCGCGGCTTTTATCGACATCGGATTAAAACATGATGCATTTTTGCATTTTTCGGATATTGATGAAAAACTGGAAGCTCTTCAGGGAATTTTTGATGAAGATGAGACCGACACAGATGATGAAGATGAAAATCCCGCTCAAACATCAAATGGTCAAACGCAGGAAGTTAAACCCAAACCGATTCAGAAACCCCGTGATGATCATAAACCTCATCACTCAATTCCTAAACTACACAAAGGTCAGGAGTTACTTGTTCAGATTATAAAAGAACCGGTTAAAGATAAAGGTGTGAGAGTTACTTCTTCAATTTCACTTCCCGGTAGATTTTGTGTGATGCTTCCTTATGACAATAAAATCGGTATATCAAAAAAAATAAATGATTTTAAGGAAAGAAGACGACTACGCAGACTTGCGCGGGGAATTCTTCCGGAAAATTGCGGTCTGATAATCAGAACCGCCGCCAAAGAGCAGCCTGAGAAAGCTCTTGCCGGGGATCTGAAATATCTTGTTAAACAATGGCGTGATATTGAAGAAGCCGCTAAAAGTGAAAAACCGCCATCCTTGCTGTTTCAGGATCTGAGTACAACGATAAGCGTTATCAGAGATTTGTTTACTCCCGAAATTTCAAAAGTATTTGTTGATAATAAAAAACTCTTCAAAGAAATCAGAAATTACGTTCAGTTCATTCAACCTGAATTGGTTGATAAAATTGAGTATTACAAAGACAGCGAGCCGATTTTTGAAGTATTCAATGTTGAAAAACAAATTCAAACATTGCTCGGAAGAAAAGTACCGTTACCCAGCGGCGGACATATCGTTATTGAACATACCGAGGCAATGCATGTTGTTGACGTAAATAGCGGTCGATATGCCGCCAAAAAAGAACAGGAATTGAATTCACTTAAAACTGATCTTGAAGCCGCGCGTGAAATTGTTCGTCAGCTTCGTCTGCGCGACATCGGCGGTTTGATCGTCGTTGATTTTATTGATCTGGAAGATGAAAAAAACCGCAAGAAAATTTATGATGAGCTGAAAAAAGAATTCAAAAAAGACAGGGCAAAAATAGCTCTGCTTCCTATGACCGAATTCGGGTTGATGCAAATAACCCGTCAGAGAATTCGCGAAAATATTCTTCAGTCAATGACGGAAGTTTGTCCATATTGCCTTGGTACGGGAATGCTCACGAAAAAATCAAACCTCACTCATGAAATTGAGGAATGGCTTAAACGATATAAAATCCACGGGAAATACAAATCATTAACTATACATGTTCATCCGTCGTTAGCGTCAAAATTTAATGAAGGAAGAATATCCAATCTAACCAGACTACAGTTTAGGTATTTTCTGAGGATAAAAATCCGGGCGGACGAGAAAATCAGCCCTCAGAAATACAAAATTGTTTCCAGCAAAACAGGTGAAGACCTTACGGATGAATACAATTAGTTCCGTATGAATTCCTGAATTTATATGCAAGTAAAATAATTTATCCGTCAATTCTAAATTGATGGAATTTTTATGTAAATTAAGTGCAATTGATATTATAAAAATAACGAAAGAGGATCTAAATGAAATTTTTTATCGATACCGCGAATGTAGAAGAAATCAAAAAAGCTGCATCTTATGGATTACTTGACGGGGTTACAACTAACCCTTCTTTAGTGGCTAAAGAAGGCAGAGATTTTATTGAATTATTGAAAGAAATTACAAAAATAGTCGACGGACCGATCAGTGCAGAAGTTGTATCTTTGGATTATGAAGGAATGCTTAAAGAAGCAAAAGAATTAGCAAAAATTCATGACAATATTGTCATTAAGGTGCCGCTTATCAAAGAAGGAATTAAGGCCGTAAAAACCTTATCTGAAGAAGGAATTAAAACCAATGTTACGCTCTGCTTTTCTGCCGTTCAGGCTTTGCTTGCAGCAAAAGCTGGAGCTACTTATATCAGTCCATTTGTGGGCAGACTCGATGATATCAGTCATGATGGTATGGGGCTAATTCAACAGATCGTTCAGATCTATAGAAATTATGATTTCGATACTCAGGTGCTAGTCGCAAGTGTAAGACATCCTTTACACCTCGTTGACGCGGCGCTTATGGGGGCACATGTCGCTACAATACCTTTCGCGGTTATTGAGAAGTTATTCAAACATCCATTGACCGATATCGGTCTTGAGCAATTCTTAAATGACTGGAAAAAACTAAAATGAGTTAACGTTATGAAGCTAACAAAATTCAACGCGATTCATAAAAAACTTGGCGCAAAACTTGTCGATTTTGCCGGTTTTGAAATGCCGGTTTTATATTCATCAATTATTTCTGAACATAAAACTGTAAGAGAAGCGGTAGGTGTATTTGATGTTTCCCATATGGGTGAAATTTTTGTAAGAGGTGAAAAGGCTCTCGATTTTGTTCAGTATATAACCGTCAATGATGCATCACAGTTATTTGATGGTAAAGTTCAATATTCGGCAATGTGTTATCCTGATGGCGGAATTGTTGATGATCTTCTTGTGCATAAAATTTCCGACACGGAATTCCTGCTTGTTGTGAATGCCTCAAATCTTGAAAAAGATTATCAGTGGATGCAGGAGAACAATAAATTCGGTGTTAAGCTCGATAATGAAAGCGATGAATATTCTCTTCTTGCTATTCAGGGACCTGATTCTATTAAGGTCATGTCCGATATATTAGGTGAAGACCCGGGACTGGAATATTACACATTTACAAAAGTAGTAATTGACGGCAAGGAAATGATTCTTTCCAGAACCGGTTACACAGGCGAAATTGGTTATGAATTGTATTCCAAATGTGATGAAGAGGAAGCGGTACGTTTATGGAATAAAATTTTCACCGCTGGAGATGAATTCAATATTCAGCCGATCGGGTTGGGAGCTCGTGATTCTCTCAGACTTGAAATGGGTTTCTGCCTTTATGGAAATGACATCGACAAAACTACAAACCCGCTTGAAGCCGGATTGGGATGGATCACAAAACTTAAAAAAGATTCTGATTTTATTGGTAAAGACGTTTTAGTAAAAATAAAAGAACAGGGAATAACTCGAAAACTTTGCGCGATAACCAGCGATGAAAAAGCTTTCCCGCGTCATGGTTATGATTTGACTGTGAATGGTGAAAAAATCGGTGAGATAACCAGCGGAACAGTAAGTCCGATACTCGATAAACCGATAGCGATGGGATATGTTATTAAAGATTTTGCGAAAGAAGGAGAGCGAATAAATTTCCTGATTCGAAATAAAGAAGTTCCTGCAATAATTGTTAAACTACCATTTGTGAAAAAATAATATGAAAATTAATGTTCTGCTGTCACCCTTAAATGCTGATGAACTTTTTTTTACCGGAAAAACATCTGTAGTGATTGATGTGCTTCGCGCTAGCACCGTAATTGTAAATGCCCTGAATAATGGCGCTAAAGAAATTATACCCGTAAGTTCGATGGAATTCGCGATGAAACATTCTGCAAACGCGTTCGGAGGAATTTCTATTCTTGGCGGTGAAAGAAACACAAAAAAAATTGATGGTTTTACTCTTGGAAATTCTCCTTTAGAATACTCTGAGGAAAATGTTTCAGGTAAATCAATAGTTTATTTTACAACTAACGGGTCCAAATCAATAGTAAAAGCAAAATTTTCAGCTAATCTGCTGATCTCAAGTTTTAATAATCTCAACGCTATCGCAAAACATTTGATAACGTTAAAAGAGGATGTTCAGATTTTATGCGCCGGTTCAAGCGGAATGTTCTGTATGGAAGATACAGTGTGCGCCGGTAAACTTATTGAGGAAATAAAAACATTAGGCGAAGAAGTTGATATCAGCGATGCCGGAAGAGCCTGTTATGAACTGTATAAAGTTTTTGGTCAGGATATTTATAAAATGTTATGTGAAACCGAACACGGCAAAGTACTTCTGGAAAATGGTTTCGGTGACGATATAAAATTATGCGCTGAAATAAATAACATTGACGCTGTTCCGTTTTATCATTCAGGAGTAATAAAACTTTTTAAGAATGAAAATAACCCTGTGTAAACATGGCAAAGAAACAAAAAAATTATTCGAAATCGGAAGATACATTTTCTTTGTTGTCTGTTGAGAAGAAAAAAAAGTTGATTGGAATTTTTCTTTCTGTTCTTGCATTACTCGTTTTTCTTAGCATTTTATCGTATACGCGATCGGATGAAGCAAATCTTGCTTATAGTTTCGGCGACATATTCAGAGTCTTTTCTCCCGATCCCGATTTTGCCCGTCGTGCGGACAGCGCTCATAACTGGCTGGGAATTTTCGGGGCTTACATTTCTTACTTTCTGATTAATTCGACCATCGGCTATTTTTCAATCATATTTCCGGTTATGCTTTTTATCTGGGGTTATACAGTTACATTCAACGAGAATTATAAAGTTGCTGTTCATTTGTCAAATTTTTTTACTTCTGTTGGAGTTGTTCTTGCCTCTTTCTTTGGACTGCTCAGATTTGAACTTGGTGTTCTCGTAGACGCGAAAGAATTGTCCGGGAAAGTCGGCGCTTTTTTAGGTGTTATTACCGGAAGATTATTAGGCGGCCTTGGTGGAATAATTTTTATTCTCTTTGTACTTTTTGTTATAGTATTCATTTCCTTCGATTTCAAACTTGAGAATATTTTTGAATATTTTAAGACAAAACTTAATGAACTCTTATCCGATAAGCCGAAGGAGGAAAAAGTAAATATTCCTTCTGATGATCAGCAAAAAGTTCAAAAAAATAATCGTAAG
>CAZEXO010000043.1:0-21603 GCA_964516545.1 uncultured Melioribacteraceae bacterium | reverse complement strand
TGACATTTCATAAACTCTTTATTCCTCAGTTATGTTTGAATAAATAAAAAAGGCGAAAATATGAAAATTGCTGTAACAGGCGCTACAGGATTTATAGGAAAACTTCTTGTTGAACGATTGTTGATGGAAAATAACCAAGTCTTCGTTATTGGCAGAAGTCAAAAAAAAATTCATGCTCTGTTTGGAAATCTGGTAACGGGCATTACATGGGATATTGAAAAAGCTGCAAGTGAAAACATAGAATTGCTGCAATGTTTGGAACAAGTTGATGCGGTAATTAATCTTGCAGGTGAAAATATTTCCGCAAAGCGTTGGAATAAAAAATTCAAAAATGGGATTATCGATTCACGGGTAAAAAGTACAAGACTTTTAGTTGACACAATTAAAAAAAGCGAATCGAAACCGAAGGCATTCATTTCAGTTTCCGCCATAGGATATTATGGAATTATTAATCAGGAAATAATAACCGAGGATTCACCCGCGGGAAATGATTTCATGTCGCGTGTTTGTATTGAATGGGAAAAGGCATCGGAAGAAATTGTTCAAATGGGAATCCGAAGAATAATTATCCGGGTTGGAATAGTTCTAAGCAAAGAGGAAGGCGCGTTGAAAAAAATGCTTCTTCCGTATAAGTTATTTCTTGGGGGACCGCTTGGTTCCGGCAAACAATACTTTCCCTGGATTCATCATGAAGATTTAATAGAAATATTTCTCTTTGCCCTGAAAACGAAGGCTGACGGAATCTTTAACGGAGTTGCCCCGGAAATAATTACGATGAATAAGTTCAGTAAAATTCTGGGGGAACATCTGCATCGCCCTTCTTTATTCAGAGTGCCGAAATTTATTTTAAGAATAGTTATTGGCGAGGCGGCTGATTACTTCACTGAAGGATTAAAAATAAAACCCACCCGGCTGGCGGAGGTGGGTTTTATTTTTAAATTCAGAAAGCTGGAAGAAGCTGTTAAAAATCTATTGTAGATGTTTATTCGTACCACGATACTATTTGATAAGCCTGGGCTCCGGGAAATTCAGGAGGCGCTTGAAATCTAAGTCTGCTATCGTAAAAATATTGTTTGTTAAACCCGCTGGAAATAGTTGTTGCACCAGTCCACCTATTAACTGTGAATGTACCGACCGGCTGTCTGGTTTTTTGAATAACACCTCCAAAAAGATTTATATTTCCATCAATACCTCTGTTTGCATGGTTTTCAGCGCCGAAACCCGCATTTTCACTAAACATTGAGGCATGAATATTAATGCTATTGTTATTATTAGGATTATCCGCGATAAGGATTTGATTATAAGCAACTATACCCAATAAATCATTACTTTGAGGATCGGTTCTCGGATCAGTCTTATAAACAATATCATCCTCAAGGTAAACACGCCCCTTACTGTCTCCGTTTGCAACAACAGAATATCGCCCCTCAACAACTCCGTTTATATGAAGATTACCGTTCTTAATATAAATTACACCGTTCGGAGCAAAATCTGATGCTAGCACAGTTGTTTCGGGTCCATTAGATTCTACTTTATATGTTACGCTGTCTTCATTAAATTCGAGATAAAAATCATCATAATCTGTTGTTGTTGTGACTGTTCTGGTTCTCAACCTACCCCAATAATCATAATACGATTCTGTGGTGGTGGTGGTAGTTGAATATGCCTCAAACTTAAATCCATTTTCATCAGCAAATGGTTCAAGATCGTTAACAGCGCCCTCCGGAAGATGGAGGTCAACACCGGTGGCGTGTCCTTTGTAAAATTGTGGTACATTAACTTCATCATCGTTATTATAGTATTCAAGTCCTCCCTTGTATGATGCCCTGTCCCAAAACTGAGGTCTTCCCTGAACGCGTAAGACATCCTGAGTATGGAACGGACCCCGAACAACATCATTTGAAGTCCACCAAATACCAGTCCCCTCTTGTACTGAATAATATGCGAACCTTGAAAACCGGAAAGGCCGGAGAATAACGATAATAGTTTTGCTAATATCTGCAAAAGTAGCGGTTGAGCTTACCTGAATGCTATTAGTATCATTTGCCGGAACATTAACAGTTACAGTAAATGTCCCTCCTTCAAAATCAATATCATTATATCCGTTATTCCAGGTAGGATCAAGAAATATTGCATTTGCAGCCAAATTTATCCCGGTTGTTGCAATATTATGAACAACAGCCTCGGCATAATATTTATGCATATTATCTACCGCTCGGGTTGTTTGGTTATTAAAGTTATATCCGAATACCAAAAAAATGGCGCTGAAACCCATCACAAGCAAAATTGCCGCTTTTCCGCCCATTTTGTTTTCCTATCTAAATTCTAAATTTCGTGCTACTAATCTGATCTGTCGCCAGATGGCCGAAGAAAATAATATTTTTCCTTCTTTATACATATCACCAACACCTTCAGTATTTTCAATTTTAACATCTATTTGCATTGTATAAATTCTTAAAGGCTCCGAAATTGGAAAGAATAATGTATCACCCATTGAATTGAAATAAGTTAACTTAAACTCAGTAATGCCTATGTTCGAACCGACAGGAGTTTCATTATTTACAACTCTGTAGAGAATTCTGTCACGAGGATTTGATGTTGCATCCAGTTCGCTTGCAGGTCCAAGATAATACTCAAGTGTATCAACAACTCCATCTCCTCTTGGAGATACATTAGGAATTGCCAGGTCAGTCATAAATTTTATTCTGTTAGAATCCGCACTGATTATTGCGCTGGAGTCAGGGTTAATTGCATTAGGGATAAGACAATAACCGATTTTTCTGAAATCATATTCAATAATGTTTACAGCCTCCACCAATCCTTCCTGAACAATCAAATCACCACTGTACGTATAATTATTTTGAACAGCAGTGTCATTAACCCGAAACAGAATGAGGAGCAACATTCCACCGATAATTGTTGAACCAAGTATGTCGATAAGTGTACTAAAGCCCATTTAATCCTCTATTATCTATAATACCAGTAACTAAAAACTGTTGACAGACGGATTGTATCCTGCTTTTCTGTAGCCCAATTCTTTAGTTGATCACTTGTTACCCGCACATCAATTCTTTTATGCCAAGTACGGATATTAGCGGGAGTAGTTGGTGTTAAATCATTTACATAATATACAAAACAACGGGTTTCATAATACCCATTAGGAAGCGAATCGACTGAAACGTAATTATTGTAATCATCAAAATCATCAAAAGTTTGTACTGTCTCGCCGCTTTCGGGTCCAAGAGCCAAAATAGCCGTAAGAAATCCAGTCTCGCCACCAAAATCCACTCTCGAATTTTCATCAAAAGCCAAACTTGTGGCTTTTTCAAGAATTGATGTTGCATATGAAACAGCAAAAATACCTGTTTGAGTCTGGGTTAAAACGGAGCTTGTGGAGAGAAAATTAGAATTTATTCTTAAAAGCGTGAGTGATAATAACGCGATTGCTCCAATTGTTAATAATGTCTGTCCTGTATTCATTTTTATTCCTCAGTTTCATCCTTTTTAATAATTCAGGATGCTTCGTGCAAAAATATAGTAAAATTCTTACACTAAAGGATTAATAATGAGAACAAGAATTATGCCCGGGAAAATTTCACAAACTTCCTGAAATTCAGGCTATTTGCTTTGTTATTAATTCATACGCATTTTTGATTGTAATAATTACCGGAAAAAACTACGGAATACGATATTTTCCAGATTAATATCCTCTTCTTTGAATAAGCAAAAAATCAGCTTTTGTCATGATTTTTACTAATTCCGGCAATTTTGTTTTAGCTTCCCAGCCAAGTATTTTTTTGGCTTTATCCGGATTTCCTATAAGCAGATCAACTTCCGTGGGACGGTAATAATTCGGCGATACTTCAACAACAACAGCGCCTTTTTTCAGGGGAAAAATTTCCCTCGTGAATGGTGAAATAAAATCAACCGAACCCGGGTCGTAGGTTTTTATAATTCCTTTTTCATTCTCATTTTCGCCCATCCACTCAAGTTCAACTCCCAATTCATTAAAAGTTTTTTCAACAAATTCTCTCACGGAATATGTCTGACCAGTTGCCAGAACGTAATCTTCTGCTTTTTCCTGTTGAAGAATCCGCCACATACCTTCACAGTATTCAGGCGCATATCCCCAGTCGCGTTTTGAATTGAGATTACCGAGCCTCAGAACATCCTGCTTACCAAGAATTATTTTTGTTGCTGCACGGGTTATTTTTCTTGTCACGAAAGTTTCACCGCGGCGGGGCGATTCATGATTAAATAAAATTCCGTTGCAGGCAAAAAGATTATAAGCTTCGCGATAATTAACAATAATCCAATACGCGTATAATTTTGCCACACCGTAAGGCGAACGCGGATAAAATGGAGTATTTTCCGACTGAGGCACTTCCTGAACCTTGCCGTACAATTCGCTCGTTGATGCCTGATAAAATTTTGCTTTATTCAATCCGGTTTCCCGCATGGCATCCAAAAATCGAAGTGTTCCGAGAGCGTCAACCTGAGCAGTATAGTCGGGAACTTCAAACGATACTTTTACATGACTTTGAGCTGCCAGATTGTAAATTTCATTCGGCCCAATAATATCCAGTAATCTGTTTAATACGCTTGTATCAACAAGATCACCGTAATGAAGGAACAAACGGTTGTCGAGAATTTCCTGATTGTTATAGAGATGATCTATTCTTCCCGTGTTGAATGAACTGCTGCGTCTGATAATTCCGTGAACCTCGTACCCTTTTTCTAAAAGTATCTCTGTGAGATAACTCCCGTCTTGTCCGGTTATTCCTGTAATTAAAGCTTTTTTCATCTCGTTTTCTTTCTCGATTAGTTCTTAATTTTTGTCAAATACCATTCGTAAGTTTTTTTGATGCCCTCAGATAGTTTTGTTTTGTACTTCCAGCCAAGGTCAGCCAATCTTGAAACGTCCAATAATTTTCTGGGAGTTCCGTCCGGTTTTGTGGAGTCGTATTCAATCTCCCCCACGAACCCGACAGTGTTTTTAATAATCTCCGCAAGCTCACTTATCGTTACATCCTCACCCGAACCGATGTTAATGTGTGATATTCCTTTCTCATACAAATCTTCCGCGTTCACTTTATTCATCAGAAAAAATATCGCGTCGGCAAGATCATCAACAAAAAGAAATTCTCTTCGCGGTTTTCCGCTTCCCCATACTTTTACGAATTTTTCTTTATTAACCTTTGCCTCGTGAAATTTCCTTAAAAGCGCCGGTAAAACATGGCTCGTTTCAAGATTGAAATTATCGTTGATACCATAAAGATTCGTCGGCATTACCGAAAAGAAATTACAGCCGTATTGTTTATAATAATTCTCGCATAATTTTATTCCGGCTATCTTTGCAATAGCGTAAGGTTCGTTGGTATATTCAAGTGAATCTGTTAGTAAGTATTCTTCTTTCAGTGGCTGAGAAGCAAGTTTCGGATAAATGCATGAACTCCCCAGAAACAATAATTTTTTCACTCCCGATTTATAAGCCGAATGAATTATATTCGACTCAATCATAAGGTTTTCATAGATGAACTGAGCCCGGTATTTATTATTGGCTAAAATTCCTCCGACTTTTGCAGCAGCAACAATTACTTCATCGGGTTTTTCCTTTTCAAAATATTTTTCAACTTCTGATTGTCTTGTTAAATCAAGCTCACTTATATCCTGGTGAACTAAATTTTTATATCCCTCACCATGAAATTTTCGAATTATTGCTGAACCCACCATCCCGGTATGTCCGGCGATATATATTTTCTTATTCGACATGATTCCTTTTCATTTTTTATACGAAAATAATAATAACGAGCGAATAAGTCATGATAATAATTGTACTGTATAAATTTGCTTTTATTTTTTTATCAGAATAATTTAGAAATGCTCTTAATCTAATAAGGAAATATTGATGAAAAAATTCAAAAACACTCTAATCGCAATTTCTGTTCTGTTTTTACCTTTGTTGATTTTTGCCGGTGAAGCTTCGGGTCTAAAACCAAATTTCACCATTTGGGATTTGTTGTTAACGGAAAAGTATATTGTCGGAATAACTTTGATAGCAATTCAACTGGTAATTTTATTAAGCCGTAATCTTTCGGCTAAAGTAAGAATTATATCGCTTATTATTGGATTTATAACTTTTGGAATTTATTTTCCTCTTCATCCTTCGCCAATATGCGCCTTCACCAAACCATTTATTTACGGAATCAGAACTCCATTCCTTGCGGGAATTATTTTTATCAGTTCAATATCTCTGATAAGCTCTAAAGGTTTTTGTGGAACAATTTGCCCCGCCGGAGCTTTGCAGGAAATATTTTTCCGGTTTAACTTTCTTCCTCGATTACGAAAAAAATATTTTCCCTTTCTCATCAGTAACATAATTCGCACCGGAATACTTGTTTTATTTTTTGCCGTACTATTCTTAACGGGAGAAACGATTTTTGCCTATTTCAATCTGTTTGAACTTTTCCATTGGAGCTTAGATTTACCTTTATATTATCTGGTGATTTTTATTCTTTCAATGGTCATTATTTTGGGCGCCAGTTTAATTTTATTCCGTCCATTTTGCTATTACGTTTGTCCGGTGGGATTATTTACCTGGCTGCTGGAACACGTATCTTTCTTAAAAATCAGGGTTGATAAAAGCAAATGTACTGAATGTGGAAATTGTGAAATCGAATCTCCATGCCCGGCAACAAAAGACTTTTTAAATGAAAAAACGATAAAGGCTGATTGTCATTTATGCGGATCATGCATTAACTCATGTCCCGAAAATGTTTTTTATTTCGGACTGAAGAAAAAATAAATTTGTCGCCATCGAAAACAAGTTGGTAATAAATAGCGTAAATTTGTTCTGTATTATTTGTCTTATTTAATTAAGAATCCGGTGAAGGCATGAATCCAATTAATATACTTATCGCCGTTAATCTTTTTGTTTCATTGAGCGCGAACTGGTCGGCTGCAAAAAAGGGACTGAAATCCACATTCACGTCCGTTAAAGAAAGACCGGCTTCTTATCTTCAGAAATTTCCGCCAAACGTTTCGGCCCTGACTTTGGTATTGATAATACTAGGCATTTTTAATATCGGAACCATGCCCGAAGAAACAACAAGCTCGTTTATCAATATTAAATATGGCGGACTGATAATTTTTATTTTGTTTTCCTGGTTACAGGTTTATGCTTTTAAGTCACTAGGGAAATCATACGCGCCTGACATCCTTATCTTTAAGGAACATAAATTATGTACCGGGGGTATGTACAAAATAATTCGTCATCCTCAATACGTCTGCCAGATTTTAAGTGACCTTGGAGCGGGTTTAGCTATGATGAGTTATCTTGTTATTCCTGTGGTTTTGCTGGTTGAAATTCCACTTTTTATTCTTCGCGCGAAATTTGAAGAGAAACTATTGTTAAAACATTTTCCGGCGGAGTACAAAGAGTACCGAAAAAAAACCGGCGCTTTTCTTCCATTCATTGGTTAGGACATGAGTAAAATTTCCTGCGTTCATAAAATATTTTTTTTGGTACTTGTCCTCACTTCGGCAGTATTTTCTCAGCGGCTTCTGAAATTGAGCGTATCAATTAATGGTGAAACGAAGTATGTTCCGTATATTATACATAATGGTACAGTGTTCTCTTCTGCAAAGGAAATTGCTTCGATTCTTTCAGGAAATTTTTATTTCAGTCCAGAGTCCTCTAAACTCGAATTAAAATTCCGAAATTATACTTTAAAAGTTACCGGACGTAATCAGTTCATTATTCTAACCCACCGCGAAACCGGTAACAATCATATTTATCAAATACCTATTTCTACAAGAATGGTAAAAGATGATGTTTACATTCCTCTAAAATATTGTTTATTGTATATCAATCTTGCTGCGGAAAAAGAATTAATTTTCGACAATGACAAAAAACATCTTACCGTTACCGATAACACAATCAACACCTTAGAGTTTATTACAAATCCGCCTTCAGTCAAGGAACCTGTCGTCACGCAAAAACAACCTGACGCACCTTCAACTCCGATAACAAGTAAGTATGATGTATATGATCTTGAAATTCTGGAGAGGTCGAACGGTACATTGATCAGGATAAAATCCCAGAAAAAAATAAATAAATTCCGAAGCTCAGTTAGTGGCGACCTGCTTTATTTATTTTTATCGGGAGTAACAATTAAACCTGATTTAACTAAAAATATTAAATCAGCCGGCTTGGTTAAAAATGTTGAAAAACGTCAGGTGTCGGGAAATTTTCAGCTTGAGTTCACCTTAAAGCCGGGCTTTGCAGCTCATGAAACATTTCAGGACATTACCAGTAACGATATATTAATTACGATTCACAATGAAAAGTATAAAACTCCCGTTTCCGATCCATCGGTAATAAAAGAAAAATGGTCTTTTGATACGATTGTTATTGATGCAGGACACGGAGGAAAAGATCCGGGTGCAATTGGAGTAACCGGTGTTAGAGAAAAAGATATCAATCTGTCCATCGCCTTAAAACTTGGAAATCTTATCAAGCAAAAAATGTCTGGTGTAAATGTTGCGTACACAAGAAACGACGATACATTTGTCGAATTGTATAAACGCGGTAAAATCGCCAACGAAGCTGGCGGAAAACTTTTTATTTCCATTCACTGCAACTCTATCGCCCAGAAACCAAGCGCCAGCAACGGATTTGAAGTATATCTCTTAAGACCCGGACGCACGAAAGAAGCTATTGCCATTGCCGAATTTGAAAACAGCGTTATTCAGTACGAAGACGATCCCGATCGTTATGAAAAATTAACTGATGAGAATTTTATTCTTGTAAGCATGGCGCATTCGGCTTATATGCGTTATTCCGAAAAGTTTTCTGAATTGCTCGACAGCGACTGGAGAAAGAGTGTTAAAATTACGTCGCGCGGAGTTAAACAAGCCGGATTTTATGTTCTTGTCGGAGCCTCAATGCCGAGCGTGTTGATTGAAGCCGGATTTCTCTCAAACAAAAGTGACGAATCATATCTGAATAGCGTCCGCGGTCAAAACGAGATTGCCGCTTCAGTTTTTAATTCCTTAGTTCAGTATAAAAATTATTATGAAGAAAGTATGAAAGACGAAGAATAAATTTTTCCATGATGTTTAATCAGTTTCTTCTTCTTGCGTTGAACAACTTATCCTTTTACCTTTAGAACACAGAAAATTTTTTGAAAGGTTAAAAAATGACAAATGCTCAAAAATGGGTAACCGCTTTTCTCGTACTTTTTATATTGCTTTTTGCTTTAAGTAAACTTACGGAGAAGGATGAAGTAATCTTTGAAGAAAGTGGTTATGAAAATCAAACTGAAACACAGACGCAGTCTGCAGAGCCCGACGGACTTGCATTAATTACCCGCTCTGGATGTGTTTCCTGCCATGGTTCGGACTTAAAAGGAACACAGGTCGGACCTTCGCTTCTTTCAGTAAAAAAATACTGGTCGAGAGATGGTCTTATAAATTATCTTCGGAATCCTTCATCCTACAACGGTGATGACAGATTTGAAGAATACAAATCAATATATAAAAATGTAATCATGCCTTCTTATTCAAACATAGAGGTAAAAGATTTAGGGAGGATTGCAGATTACCTGCTTAATCAATAATTTTTTCCGGTAACTTAGCGACAACCAAACTTGTCGCTAAGTATACCGGAATATTTCAAAAACTCTTTCTAGTAACCGTAATAATTATTTCCGCCGCCCAACAAACTCATTAATGCCGCCCCCATAAATATGAACCAGAATATTATGAAGATTATACCGAGTATAAGAAGAACACCGTTGATGATAAAAAATGTTTTTAATTTTTTCATCATATCAACCAACAGAACCGGATTATCCAGCACCTGTGAATCTTTTGCTGCATTGCCCGCCTGAAATAACAGTATGCCCATCCAGATTGGTAACCAGGCAACTAAAATTCCCACGATTGTAAGGCACATTAGTGCCCCGTAGATAATTGACATAACGCCAATAAATTTTAACCATGGTGTGGCTTCAACGGCGTAACCGCGAATTTGATGAATAACATTTCCCAGATTATTCTGTTCGTTTTCCATTAAGCAACTCCTCCAATAAATATTTGAAATGCATTTGTATTGAGATCCCTGAAGCAAAGTAACAAAATATTTTTCAAAAATAAACGAGTCTTTTCGCGGGAGATAAAATTCTCACATAAAAATTTTCGGCTGATTTTCCTTATATTTGCACTTTATTTTACGACCATCAGGATAATTATGAGTTCAACTAAGTTTAGCGACATCCCCAAAACCTATCAACCGAATGAGATTGAAGATAAATGGGTTAGATACTGGGAAGAAAAAAAACTATACCATTCCGAGGTTGATAAAACAAGAGAACCTTATTCAATAGTAATTCCCCCTCCAAACATAACAGGCATTCTTCACATCGGTCATATTTTAAATAACACCGTGCAGGATATTTACATTCGCTACAAAAGAATGAAGGGCTTCAACGCTTGCTGGGTTCCCGGAATAGATCACGCTTCAATTGCTACCGAAGCAAAAGTCATACAGATGCTGAAAGAAAAAGGGATTAATAAACACGACATCTCCCGCGAGGAATTCTTAAAACACTGTTATGAATGGAAAGAAAAATACGGCGGAATAATTTTTCAACAATTGCGTAAGCTGGGCGTAAGCTGTGACTGGCAGCGCGAACGATTCACAATGGATGATCACTATTACAAAAAAGTAATAGAAACATTCGTTGACCTTTATAAAAAAGGAAAGATTTATCGCGGCTACCGAATGGTTAACTGGTGTCCGAAAACAAAATCAGCCATCTCCGACGAAGAAGTATTTTACAAAGAATCAAAGGGAAAACTCTGGCATTTCCGTTACCCAATAAAAGACTCTGATAAATATCTTGTCGTGGCAACAACGCGTCCTGAAACTATGCTCGGTGATACTGGAGTTGCAGTTAATCCAAACGATGAAAGATATAAAGATATAGTCGGTAAAAAAGTCATTCTACCCATTGTCGATCGGGAGATTCCGATTTTTGCCGATGAGTATGTCGATCTTGAATTCGGAACAGGCTGTGTTAAAGTAACTCCCGCGCATGACGTTAACGATTATGATATGGGTCAGCGTCACAAACTTGATATGATAAATATTTTCAATGAAGATGCCACAACAAACAACAACGTACCGGAAGATTTACAAAATCTCGACAGGTATGAAGTACGTAAAAAAGTAATCGCCAAATTTGAGGAACTCGGTCTCATGGATAAAATTGAGGACTATGTTCACAAAGTCGGTTACAGTCAACGCGGCGATGTTCCGATAGAACCATATCTTTCAGAACAATGGTTTATGAAAATGGAAGAGCTTGCCGCACCTGCGCTAGAGGTTGTGAAAAACGGTAAAATAAAATTTCATCCTGAACACTGGGTAAAAACTTACGAACACTGGATGACCAACATTAAAGATTGGTGCATTTCACGACAGCTTTACTGGGGTCACCAAATTCCTGTATGGTATCACAAAAAGACCGGTGAAATTTATTGCGAAATTAATCCGCCTGCAGACCCTGAAAATTATACTCGTGAATCCGATGTTCTTGATACCTGGGCTTCAAGCTGGTTATGGGCTTATGATGTTTTCCCGACCGAAGAAGAGCAAAATTATTACTACCCTACGAACCTGCTTGTTACCGCACCCGATATAATTTTCTTCTGGGTCGCACGCATGATTATCGCCGGACTTGAATTCAAAAAAGATATCCCCTTTCATGATGTATATTTCACAAGTACCATTCGCGATCAACTCGGCAGACGCATGAGTAAATCGCTTGGCAATTCTCCCGATCCGCTTGATATTTTTAAAGAGTACGGCGCTGATGCTTTGCGCTTCACGATTAATTATGTCGCTCCGCTTGGTCAGGATGTTATGTTCAGCACGGAGAAGTGTGAATTAGGAAGAAATTTCGCCAACAAGATCTGGAACGCGGGCAGATTTCTTTTAATGAACGCCCAGTCTATTCCTCTTGATCTGAAACTAAAAGACAAACATATTGACTTTGTTGATAACTGGATTATTTCCCGATTCCAAAGCACTGTTAAGCAACTTGAGGAAGCCCTTGATAAATTCGAAGTGAATAACGCTTCTAAAATTCTCTATGCATTTGTGTGGAATGACTTCTGCGATTGGTATGTTGAACTCGCAAAAAACAGACTTTACAGCGATAATGAAGAAGTTAAATCCGCTGTTCTTACCCGGACGCTCGTTCTGTTTGAAGATGTATTAAAAATACTTCACCCGTTTATTCCTTTTATCACTGAAGAAATCTGGCATTTAATGAAAGATCGCGAGAACGGCGATTCTATTTCAATTACCGAATTCCCAAAACTTCAGGAATCCCTGATTAACCCTGAAGCTGAAAAAGAAATGGACTTTGTTCAGGCAATTGTTACGGGAATAAGAAACATTCGCGGTGAAATGAACATTCCGCCTTCACGAAAAGTAAATGTGTTTATCAAAAGCGATATGATTACAACCAACCAGAATGTTTATATAAAATCATTAGGCAAAGTTGAAGAATTGATAACCGGTGCCGACTTAGCTAAACCAAAAGCCAGCGCTTCCATAGTTATTAAGGGCATCGATATTTACATTCCGCTTGAAGGAATTATTGATCTCGATGTTGAAAAAGAACGAATAAGCAAAGAAATTAAACGGCTTGAAGGTGCGTTGACAGGTGTTGAAAAAAAATTAAGCAACACAAATTTCACGGATAAAGCGCCTGCCAGCGTAATTGAAAATGAAAGAGCAAAACAACGCGACTGGACCGAAGCGCTTATTAAGTTTAAAGCCATCTATGAAGATTTAAAATAATTGCGCTATTATTTCCGTAATGGTAAATTGAATCCCGGACAATTAATAATTCCGGGATTTTTTTATTCAGAGGGGACTATGGAATTTCTAAAGAGAATTTTTTATAACTTCGAAGAAAGAAGACTGAGATCGCCATTCAGATTTATCATATTCGTTACAATATTTTTCCTCCTGCTTATGATTGTAGAAATTATTTCTGCTCCCATAAAAAATAATTTTGACTATCCTAAACTCATAAGCATTCCTCTTTCGTTTGTGTTTTTTTGTTTGTCGCTGTGGCTTTCGGGACGATTATTCGATAAAAGAAATTTTTCTGATTACGGTATATTCTTTTCGCGCGAATGGATCCGGGATTTATTTTACGGTCTGTTTATGGGAATATTTTTAATCTCATTTGTTTTCTTGTTTGAATATTTACAGGGTTGGATTACAATTGAGAAAACCTTTTTTGTCGCGGGCGAAAAAAATTTCACCCTGCGAATGATCGAATCTGTTCTGCTTTATATCTACGTGGGATTTTATGAAGAAGCCTTTAGCCGCGGATACATGATAAAAAATTTCTCAGAGGGTATGAATTTTAAGAATACGGGACAAGCATTTGCGGTTATTTTTGCCGTCCTCTTCACCTCTTTTTTATTTGGTCTGGGACACGCCGGTAATCCCAATTCAACATTTATCGCCTGGTGGAATATTATCATAATCGGAGTATTGTTAGGTTACACTTTTGTAGTCACCAAATCGTTGGCAATTCCAATCGGTATTCACATTACGTGGAATTTTTTCCAGGGCGCGGTTTTCGGATTTCCCGTCAGCGGTAATCCGGTTACCGTTACTTTTCTGAAAATAGAGCAGAGCGGCAACCCCTTATGGACCGGCGAAAGTTTCGGACCTGAGGCTGGATTGGTGATTTATTTTGTCGCTTTTCTTTGGTTGATTCTTTTACATATTTGGCTGCGTCTTAATAAACGCTCTGAGAAGGTTAATTATAATTTTGCAGAGTATGTTAGTAACACCTCCGACTAAAAACTTTGCACTTATTAAATCTTTGGAGGTATCATGACAAAAGGTAACTCAACTAAAGAACAAATTCTGGCAACTTCTCTTGAATTATTTTCGAGAAACGGATTTGCAGGAACATCGGTGAGGCAGATTGCCAGAGGAGTGGGAATAAGAGAAAGCGCAATTTATAATCACTTCCGTTCCAAAGATGAAATATTCAGTGAAATATCAAAAAGTTTTAAGAACACAACAATCGGCGCTAATATTCTCAGCGATGACCTGCTCGAACAATTAGAAAATCCTTATGAATTTCTCAATGATTTTTCCGAGAAACTGATTAACCACTGGAACTCAAAAAACGAGCGACGATTTATTCGTCTCTTACTCATGGAACAGTATAGCGAGAGCAGCCAGAAAATAATGACTCTAAATGAATACATGAATGAAGCCAGATCTATGTGGCGGATGATTTTTGATGAACTTATAAAACATGAATTGATCAAAAAAGGAAACTCGCAAATTTTAGCCAACGAATTTATCACACCGCTATACATGATTCGTATTGAATACATGGCAGGAGAATTGAGTCATGGATTAAATGAAGTACTGGAAATGGCGCGCCGCCATATCAACTTTTTTTATGGTTCAGTTAAGATTAGCTGATTTTTTTACTTTGAGTGTTTCTGTCTTTTGAGTATACCGAATTAGCCGGTGGCAAAATGAAATAAAACGAACTTCCTTTACCAGCATTACTTTCTACGCCGTTAATTCCGTCAAGCTTTTTAATGATTCTTTTCACAATCGAAAGTGTTAGTGCGCGTCCGTCAGGTTGAGATACTCCTGAAATGATATCGTCTTCTTTTGAAAAAGCCGCTAGTTCTTCTTCGCTGAATCCTTTCCCGTTATCTTTTACAAAAATTTTCACGCTTTCATCTTCAAGCTTGGTCGCGCCAATTTCAACGATAGGGGGCAACCCGCCGAATCTGATGGCATTGTTCACGTAATTTGCCAGAACTTCTTCAATCCATTGCGGATAGCTGATTACCTCCGGCCAATTATTTCCGCAAACAATTTTCGCGCCCTTGCTTTCAATCAACCCGGATAATCTTACTTTTATATTCTCAATTATTACCCGCATATTTAACTGAATCAAATCCTTCTCTTCAACTTTTCGTAACTCGGCAAACAGAAGTAATTCATCGATAATCGAATTCATATGGCGTGTTAGATTCGACATGGAATTCAGAAATAACGAGACATCTTTTTTATCTCTCGCCTCAATAGCTTTCTGACTTAGTTCAATATACCATCGAAGGGTACTAACAGGATTTTTCAGATCGTGAGCTACCGTTCGCGCGTAAGCATCAAGATCGGAAATAAGTTCTTTCAATTCCGAAACATCTCGCATGACTATCAAATATCCAAGTAATTCTTCTTTCTGATTTTTTATGGGAGAAATGTTAATGTTATATGGTATCTGTAAATCATCCACAGTAACGGTAATTGTTTTTTTGGTAACTGTATCACTAAGATCATTATCAAAAATAAGGTTGGGCATTTCTTTGGCTATCGATAATCCGACAATCTTTTTTTTGCTTTTAAGAATTTTTTCAGCTGCAGGATTTATATCTATAATGATTTTAGCAGGATCTATTACAATAACAGCATCTCCCATATCTTCAATCAACGCATTACGTGCGATTGGCGTCAAAGAAAACAACTGGTACCTGAAAATTGCCACTCCGTTAGTAATACAGGTTAATGCTGTCATTAAACCTAAAAAATCCACACCAAAGTTTAATTTTAAGAGACTCTGCGGAATACCAGCAAATAAGGGAAAAATCATTGAAAAGAGAATCATCTTGGTTTGTTTTTTCTGCAGACCGGTTGAGTTCAACGCCAACTGAGCTAATAATACGAAACTGATAAGAAAGTAAACAATACTTAAAACCGAATGCAGCCAGTAAAATGGTCCGGGATGCCAATACTCACGGATAAAAATATTCCCATGATGTAAAAATTTTATTTGACTTGCCATGAGTCCGTGATAATCATTACTCAGATTCATGAATAATAAAATTACCGGCGGAATAGCCAGAACCAACAAGGGGATATTTTCGTATTTGTTTTCTTTTCGTGTGTAGAGCAATACAAACTTCAAAAAGAAAAATCCGATAAGAATGATCATCGAAAAGCGGACTTTATACCACCAGAATTCCGCCCAGAACTCATTTGGACTTATAGCCGAAAATCCTGAACCTGCAAGCCAGATCGATATAACCAAAGCGACATGCGTAAAAGCGCGTGCAACAGGCGTTTTATAAACAAAATAAACATAGTATGAAAGACCAAGAGTAATGAATAAACCCGCAAATATCAGGTAGGCGTATATTTGATTAAACCATTCCAAAAATTACCCTTATAAATCTAACAACTGTAAAATACGTTTATCAATTTAACTGACCCAACGGGAGAAACAAAATAAAAAATCAGACAGTGTTTGCCATTTTTTCTTAATACTTATTTGGAACAAAAGTTTGATCTTCCATAGGAGGTCTTACATAACCTTTATCTTTTTGCCGCGGTGGTAATTCAATCGGCTCAGGCGTTAAATCTTTATAATCGATCATATCCAGAAGATGAGAAATACAATTTAATCTGGCTTTGCGCTTATCGTCTGCATCAACAACATACCATGGCGCTTGTTTGATGTCAGTGCTGGCGAACATATAATCCTTAGCTTTTGAATATTCCACCCAGCGTGATCTTGATTTAAGATCCATGGGGCTTAATTTCCAGCGTTTAGTTCTGTCGTCAATCCTTTCCTGAAAACGTCGTTCTTGTTCTTCGTCGCTAACGGAGAACCAGTATTTTAATAGAATTATTCCCGAACGAATAAGCATTCTTTCAAACTCCGGGCAGGATCGTAAAAATTCGCGATACTCTTCTTCAGTACAAAAGCCCATTACGCGTTCAACACCAGCCCGGTTATACCAGCTTCTGTCGAACAAAACCATTTCACCGGCGGCGGGAAGATGAGCCGCATATCTTTGAAAATACCATTGTGTTTTTTCGCGTTCAGTAGGAGTGCCGAGTGCAACAACGCGACAGATACGGGGATTAAGACTTTGTGTTATACGTTTAATAACCCCGCCTTTGCCGGCGGCGTCTCTTCCTTCAAAGATCACAACTACTTTTAATCCCTGATGTTTAATCCATTCCTGAAGCTTAACAAGTTCTATCTGCAGAGCAGCCAGTTCTTTTTCGTAAAACTTTTTTTCAATCCACTTGGCGTGTCTGTGATTTTTATGACGCTGGTGAGATTTTTCGCTCTCATTATTTTTTACTTTCTTATCGCTTTTTTTCCCGCTCATTTCTCACCCCTTTTATTTCGTCCTTATTGTTAACTTTCAATGGACAAAATAATAATTTTTTCTGTTTTCTCTTAACATAAGAATGCCGGAGAGATAAAGATAGTTCCTGCCGAATTATTTTCTTATTAGCTGTAAAACAATATCAGAATTCAGATCCGTCGGGATTCCTTCATCATGCCAGTGATTTTTACAGCCGCAATAATCCAGCAGAACACATTGGGCATTAAGATTCAATTCGCGCATCTCGTATCCCCCCGGAACGAGATTAAGCAAACATGCAACGGCAATCAGTCCTGTATTTTTATCTTTTTGCCAGCGTTGTAACCATAGTGAAAAACTTGAAGAATGTGGCACAATAAATACTTCAAAGTTATTTTTCTTACCGAGTTCATTCAATTCACGAACCCTGCACGTTTTATTACATCCGGTGCATTTTATGTCGAGTCCGTCATGAATGGCTTTACATTCTTCCTGATTATACCGCATACAACCGGGAACAAGAAGAACATATTTCGAGGCTTTATCAAATTCCGGTTTAAAACCTCTGTTCATTATTTCAGCGCCAACCATATTGAGAAAATATTCAATCGGCTGTTTGCCGGTAAAAATTTCGTCTTCGCGGAATCGATACTCTTTGTGTTTAATTTCAAGAAATGTTTTGACACCCGGTAAATATTCTCCGAATTGTTTTTGAGAAACAGATCCGAACCAGACAATTAATTTCTGTGAAGCATGAATAATTTCCGTAATCTCATTTTCCTGTTGCGTTAATAAAAAACGTTCCCAGATTTTAAGTCGTTTTACTTCATCTTTGAATTCACCTGCAGCTTCAAGCCACAATATTAATCTGCTGAAATTCGCGAGAGAAAAACTATCATCAATCGGTTCATTTCCGATAGCCGGAACGACACTGCTTCCCAGACAAATACCTCTGACTCTGTCTATCACAGGTTTGAATTTTTTGTAATTATTTCGTAATAAAAACAATCGTATCAATAAAAATAAAATTACTTTTGAAGCGGTCTGCGAGGCTCCCAGATAACGTTTCCATGTCATTCCCATCGTAAGAAACTCAATAATATATTCGCCTCTGCTGCGGATTTTTTCTTGATTCTCCCTGAAAATATATTCCCGATACTTGTCTATTATCCCGGAAACGTTTTCTTCAGCGTGCAATAAAACTTCGTCGGAAAATTGTTTTATTCTTTCGTAATACTTTCCCGATGTGCCGTTTTCATCGCGCAAACAGTAAGTAACTATTGCATTTTTATTCGTTTCGTTTTCTCTTTCAGATATCAATTCGCGCTCTTGTTTTGTAATGAAGATATTTGTTCAGAATTATTTTATGAGAATCTATTCATAATTTCGATCACGTTAGACGCGTTTAATAAGCTCTTGTTCATAACTGATAAATGAATATCTGCGCTGAATTCAAGTCAGATGCTTAAACAGACAAAAACCCCGGACAAACATTTTCGGCATGAAAGATTACTCAAAAATTTCGTCTTTTGTTTTGAAGAAACAAACTGAGTATTTTTATATGAAAATTATAGGAGAACAATAATGAGATTTATTAAGCGATTTTTCTTTTTGCTCATCCCAATTACCAGTTTACTTTTTACAAATTGTCAGAATCCGGAAAACAACGGGGAAGTTAAAATGGGAATAAGCGAATTAACAAAAAATAATATCATTAAAGAGCTGATCGCAAAAAATGGTGAAAGCCTGAGAGGCAGAATTGAAACAGGCGTAAACCAAACTGCCGAGCGCTGGACAATCGATGACGGCTCTGAAGATAACTTCAGGGAATTTTGCCTTAACAATTTTATCGCTGATGAAAAACAGCTTGAAATACTTTTCCAAAGATTCGAAAAGAATCTCGAGGAACTCTACGGTAATCTTCATAAAATTGATCGACAATATAGCTGGGCGTCACAAATTGAATCCGGACCCATTCAATCTGTAGATTATCTTTTTGCAAACTTTAATCCTTATGCTCACGTGGGTGAAGATTTTTTCAAAACAAAAATAACATTTTCCGCTCTGCTAAATTTTCCGATAACCACTCTCGAAGAAAAAACAACCTCCGGTAAAAACTGGAGCCGCACAGAATGGGCTTATACGAGATTGGCGGAACAATTCAGCGCGCGTATTCCCGCCGAGGTTGCTCAGGCACTTTCAGAAACACACACGGCTTCCGAAGATTATATCGCCCATTACAATATTTATATGTATAACCTCCTTGATGATAAAGGCAAAAGATTGTACGACAACAAAGAATTAAATTTAGTGTCGCACTGGGGACTCCGCGATGAACTCAAAGCTCAATACGGAGTTCAGGATGGTTACAAAAAACAAAAATTAATCTATGAGGTGATGAAACGAATTATTCGTCAGGAAATTCCCGGTGTTGTAATTGATAACAATCAACATGACTGGAATCCTTTTACGAATGAAGTTACCTCGGATGGTAAGAAGGTTGATTCTCCTTCGGAAGATTTAACACGCTATCGCCACATTCTCAATAATTTCAAAGGTGAACTGCTGGTTGATAAATTTTCGCCGGATGCGCCGACAAAAATTGACCGCCTTTTTAATCGTGAACGTGAAATTCCCGAGAAAGAATTCGAAGCTGAGTTAATAGCCGTGTTAAGCGCGCCTGCATTAAAACAAATCGCTGAGGCAATTAAACAAAACCTCGGACGAGAACTTGAACCGTTTGATATCTGGTACAGTGGATTTAAATCACGCTCCGAATTCAGCGAAGAAAAACTCGATGAAATTGTTTCGGCTAAATATCCGAATACCGCTGCATTCCAAAAAGATATTCCGAACATTTTACGTAAACTGGGATTCTCTAATGAAAAAGCTCAATATCTGTCAGAACACATCCAGGTTGATCCATCACGAGGAGTTGGGCATGCAATGGGCGCGTCTATGCGAAGCGATAAAGCTCATCTCCGCACACGTATTCCCGAATCCGGAATGTTATACAAAGGTTACAATATTGCTATTCATGAATTCGGGCATAACGTCGAACAGGTTTTTTCATTAAGCAGCATGGATTATTATTCACTACAGGGAGTTCCGAACACAGCGTTTACCGAAGCTTTTGCTTTCGTATTTCAATCGCGCGATTTGGAATTACTGGGAATTAATTCTTCCAACGCGCAGAACGAAGCTTCCGAAGCCATACAAACTTTATGGTCGACTTTTGAAATTTCAGGCGTGGCGCTTTTAGACATGTACATGTGGAGATGGTTATATGAAAATCCGAATGCGACACCCGCCGAACTGAAAGAATCGGTTTTGCGAATCGCGAAAGAAATATGGAATAAATATTACGAACCTGTGCTTGGTCATAAAGATACCGACCTGCTGGCAATTTATTCACACATGGTTTACCGCGCCATGTACATTCCCGATTACCCGATGGGACATATTATTTCGTTCCAGATTGAACAATATCTCAAAGATAAACCCCTTGCTTTGGAAATGGAAAGAATGTGCCGGCTTGGCAGATTAGCTCCGCAGGAATGGATGATTCAATCGGTAGGAGAAAAAATTTCAGCTCAGCCTCTTATTGATGCCGTCGGTGAAGCTATTAAATCATTACCAAAAAATTAATTTTAAGTCGCAGAACAGGAAAGGACCACTCCTTTCCTGTTTGTTTAATCTGCTTCATAATTTTTCCCTCGATAAATATTTTTCACCAAGTTTAATCAAGTGCTTTTGTTATTCTCCGAACATATTTTCTTTTCTGAATTCCATAAATTCTTGTTTTAAAATTGAATTTTATTTCCTACCGGATTGTTTAATTCAAATATTATTCCTGCTAATACTTTATTTCCTTTTATGATGGAGATGAAACATGTTATAAAACCAACAAAATAAAAAGAGGAGAATTAACATGAAGTATATTTTTCATGTTTTGCTGTTATTTTTCATAATCAATATGACCCCATATGCTCAAACAGAAAAAACCGACTCCACAGACATTGAGAGCGTGGTTCTTTCTCTTCAGGAATTATTGAACATGAGCATTGACGTGGCGTCATTCAAAGAACAAACTATTTTCAACACGCCGTCAACCGTATCGGTAATCGACAAAGAAAGTATCAAAAGGTATAATTTTACGACCATCTCTGAGGCGCTGAACAGCATAGCGGGTTTTTCTGTTATGAGAACTTACCTCAAAAGAAATCTTCCAACTTCTCGGGGAATTTTACAGGATCATTACGCTAACAAAGTTTTAGTAATGATTAATAATGTTCCTACTTTTCATGCAAGTACAGGTGAGGGAAATATTGACCGCATCAGCATAAACGATGTAGAAAGAATTGAGGTACTGAAAGG
>CAZEXO010000042.1:0-21724 GCA_964516545.1 uncultured Melioribacteraceae bacterium | reverse complement strand
GATAATTTTCCGATATAACAATAAAATGAAAACGGGAAAATATTTTTGCCGATTCCATGATCAACAAAGCAAAATATTTTAGAAAAATCAATAAGAATTATAACCGGACGTGGATTCACATAATCCACGTCTGGTTAAAAAGAAAATACTCACTTCATTTCCTCAAGAGATTTAATGAGCAAATCCATAGATGGAATATTTTCAGTGTAATGTTTTCTGAAGAATTTTTCATACTCGGTGTAATTGTAATCTTCCATAGTGTAAGCTAAAGAATCTTTGCCGAGAATTATTTTATTATAAAATTGACAAAGCGATTCAGCCGCCTGATAAATTGACTGATATTTTTGAGTCCGCTGATCTTTCCAAACGAGAGGAAAAATCAAATGAGTCCCGACTTCATGACTTATGAAGTCTAAAAAATACTCATCTGTGAAATTATAATAGAATGAATTTTTATCTAAGCTTAGTGAATTAGCGCTTGGGCCTCGTTTGTTAGCGTAAAGCAAAAATATATGATAATCTTTGCCAAAACTGAGTCCGGTAAATTTTTCCCACTTTTGAATAAGCTGTTTACCGGCAAAGAGTTTTGTTAAATGTTCAGCTTTTTGGTCTAATTCTTTTTTGGCTATTTCCCAAACTTGATTTTTATAAGCAGATATGTTGTTTATAAAAATCCCGGAAATCTTTTCAAAATCCGGATTCATGGGTTTTATGAATTTTTCGTGAATAGAATCCGGCATGTTAAGAAACATACTTAGTCCGTTGGATAAAAACGGATCATTCATGTTTACAGCGAAGGTACTAAAAAACTCTCTAAAATTATTTTCTTTCAAAGCTTTGTTGAGCAGCGAATAATATTTTTCAAATTCATGCTCACCCTTAAGTTCGAGATAAGCCGGCAGAAAGAAACAGAAATTAGTGAAGGGTCCGGTTTTGCCATCGGCAAATGCAAGCGTCGACTCGTATTTTTTTATTTCAATCAGGTCAAGACTGTCTATTGTGTTTTTATAAAGATGAGAATATTCTTCATTATCCTTAAACTCACCGATACCTGCAACACAGTATACATGCATGATATAATTGCTTACAAAATTTGTTTTGAAGACAAAATCATAATTGTTATCTGAAGAAGCAGATGATGAATTAACTGATGCAAGAAGTATCAGAAAAAAACAGATGTAGTTTTTCATTTTGTTTTTATCCCCCAAATATATTTTTGTTGGTGAACGAAGTAATGTTTGATCAAACACAACGAAAATTAATAAACTTGGGAAAGTTATTTTGAGTTAATTGATAGATGTTTTGTAAATTCTTGTCACACTGATATAATGAAATCGGGCGAATAAAAGACCGTATTTATTTTTCCACTAATACGAATTTGGTTTGTGACTTTAGCTTACATCCCTCCATGAAATTATAATATTCCGCATAATTTTCGAGAGGGATATATCTTTCGCTGATAGTGAAATTATTTCTCCAGACAAGAGAATTATTTCTTAACTCAGAGTTTTTGGAATAAGATCCGAAAGGAGAAATTAGATTGTCGCAAAGCGTCGGGTTTTTTAACTCAAATTCTTCCGGGAATGAAAAGATGATTTTTTCGGAATTTGAAGAGGTGGAATAATTCAGCAAGGACATTTTTCGCTCATCGGGTTTTTCACCCTCAAAGTAAATTTCATGAAATAATCCCGGATCAAATATCAATCGGTTTCCGGCTTTGGTTGCAAAATATTTTAATTCAGCTCCGAAAGTAACCGACAAAGTTGAATCAGGTTCTTTTAAGTGAAAAACGGAGAGTTCATTGATGATGACGTCTCCTGATTTACGGGATAATTTCCGGGCGAGCCACTCTTGAAGTTCTTTACGGGTTTTATCGATTAAGAAGTACCGAATATCATTTGCCGGGTTTCCGGTATATTTAATCGTTCCTTTTATGGTTAATGACCGATCAGGATTAATTTTTGCATCAGCTTCAAGAACGCACTGATTCATATGCGGGGTGCTAACCGGAGTTGTAATTAGAGTGCTGTTCTCAGGCTTAATCAACAATAAATTAATTCCCTCAATCTGGTCGGGCAGTTCATCAATAGAAGTTACATCACTCGTGCACTCAAGAAATAACGTGTCTTTATCAATAGGTACAACAACAATACAGTGATTAAAATGATTGCCCGGAAAATCAACTTCAACAATCCCCGCATTTCTGGTCAGCGCTAAAGCAGGATATGCATCTATTCCCGCTTGTCGCAACATGGCGACCATGTAAGCTGATAAATCTTTACAGTCGCCGTACTTTAGGCTGTGAATACTATTTACATTATGGGGTCTCCAGCCATCAATTCCGAGATAGACCTGTACGTAACGGGTATTATCCTGGAGGTATCTGTATATTTTTTTTATTCTTTCTCTTTTGTCGGTTAAGGATAAATATTCCTGTCCGTATTCTTTACCCGGAGAAAATAAAAGTTGGTCTTTAAACAAATTGTGAACCCATGAACCAAAATTACTCCAATTGTCGGCTGTTCCTTTAAATCCGTTAAGATCGAATTTAACTGCCTGTAATTTCACACCAAGCTGATGCCGAGCTTCGGGGGCGTTTCTATACTCATCTTCATATTCAGGAATATCCGATAGTTCCCAGCAATAACATTTGTTTCCTCTTGCATCAAGAGTAATCTGAGGTTCGTTAATATCGCCGATGTTTCTGTAACTAAACATAATTGGGTGTTCAAGGACAATTTCCAATTTTGCTGATTCAACAGGCGCTTTTTCCTGCGGGTCCCAATCGGGCAAGAAGAATGTTGATTCAAGTTTATATTCCAGTTCCTTCTTAATGATATATGGTAAAACAGGATAATTCAGTTGATGAGAAATAGTTTTGTGCTCATCATACAAGCTATAGTAAGAGACTGTGCTTTCTTTTATATCCTCATCTTCCAATTCTTTTAGTTCATTTCCGAGGATATCATAAATCCCGGCATTCATGTCTGATAATTTTCTAAAGTCAGTCTCGCGAAAACTTTCATAACCCAAATAAAAGTCGGATTTCCGGGCGATAAGTGTCGTGGATTTTTCAATAACACGAACATCATTTTCATTTTCAATAATGATTTTTCTTTCTCTTGAAATTACCCTTGAATCAAGCGTTTGTGTATAAATTGTTATGGTTATCAAAAGGAATATAAAAATGAATTTCAGAGACATGTTTTGTCCTAATTTACTTTTTTAAGAATGACAATTTCCTGATCTGCATCGATAATCTTTGAATACTCGCTTCTGAGCAATGTGTATTCCCCAGTTGGAACCGTAAGACTTTTGATTTCAAATTGTCTGGAGAAGCCAAGAATTAAAGGTTCAACTTGAACAACAAGAATTGTTCTTTGGTATCGAAAATAATTATTGTCGACAACAACATCTTTAGGTAATTCGCTTATGGAGAATTTGTCAGGGAGGGTGAAGTAATTTGTCTCAATTGTTTTCCAGCAGTAACCGAATTCAACAGGGAATACTCTTTTTTCAGATACGAAAGGATTACTGTTTTCTGAAAGATAAAATCCCGGGTTCAGATAAATTTCACCCTCAATAACCTCTGCAAGATTCTCGATCGAAAAATCATATTTAGTTTTAAAAGTATCGGTTGGAGCTGCTGTTAGAGCAGAGTCGAATTTAGTAACGGAAAAACGCTCAACGTTTTTCGCAATTTTTTTCTCTAAAAATTCGGGTATTTTTTTAGTGTCATATAAACTTCGGTTATATGAACTGCTGCCATACCCAACGGCAAGAATTTCGGATGTGCCGCTTGTTGATCCTTCCTCAGTAATTTGCATGTGTGATTCAATCAATTGAAGGCTTCTTAATCCATCGCCGGGAATTTCAATAAAAACGGGATTATCTTTTTGCAGAAGCAGAGCATTCTTTACAAGAGAATTAGGCGGTAGCTGTCCGTATGTTATCCACGGGTCACGTGCATCGAACAAATAATAGTTGTTGTCAACCGAAACGAGAAGAATTGTTCTGTTAAACTGTGAAAGAAATGGAATCTCAGGGCTAGCCAAACCATGATCTTTTGTACTTATTAACACAGGAATCACTTCAAATCCGGCAGCCTGCAACATAACTTTTAACAGTAAATTTTTTTCAGTTTCAGAACCCTTCTTTTTTTCAAGTATTTCGCTCTGATCTTTCCCGGTATATATTCCCGTGTTTTCATCCCGACCGAAGTTATCGCGCACATACTCAAAAAGTACACAGATCTTATCATTATTATTTGTTTGATCGGGAAGTAATTCTTTAACTAGCTCTTTTACATCCGATTCGGGTTCTTCAAAATCATTATATTCCTTCTCGAGTAATGTGTTTGAAAGAGTTTTTATATCCTGAATGAATGATTGATAGTATCCTGGAAAGTTAACGCTTTCTATCTGAAAATTTATGTGGGCTCTGTAATTATTCAAAGTGGAAATATAAGGTTCGGTTTTTATGGCAGGCAGGTTTACGGCTTTGTATACGTGTTGATCTTCAAAGATTTTTCTAAAACTACTATAATACTGCTCGGTTGACTCCTTTATGATTTGATCAGGATCATTTCCTTTCTTAACAAAAAAAGAAAAAAGTGGATCCAAACGAATAATTAATTCAGATTCGACAACCGGAACAGGCTGATGAAAATACCAGGGCTCGAGTTCATAGATGCTTGTACTCGTCTGCTCATACATTACCTCAAGAATTGAACCGATCTGAACATTCGGGAATGCAAGGTTTTTTACTTTATATTGATTCTTTGCTTCTTCGTCAAAAATATTATCACTGTTAAGTTCAACAGTCTCGCCATTTGGCAGAATTATTTGCGCTTCGATATCTGAAATTTTGTCTTTATGCCAATATGATATTGACATGTCTCCAAGATCTATACCTTTTTCTTTTAATATTTTTATCTGGAAATGTCTTTGCAGAATCATTTCTACTCCATTCATACTTCTTCTTAAATCAATTACACACTGATCGTAAATTTTAAACGCCTCTGCTGAAGTATCATCCGGGTAAACTTTCATTTCTAAAAATTCAGGGTTGACTTCGCCCCAGTCTTTTAAATCACCGGCAATAGTTTTTTCTGTTAGAGAAAGAAAAATTAAAATTATAACTGAAGTTAAAAGTAATTTTTTGATAAGATGCATGACAACACCCGTCGTTAATGAGATTTTTTGTGTATTACGAAAGAAAAAGTTATATCCCCAATAATATTCTCTAAAACAAATGTCTTTGTTTGGCAACAACAGACATTTATTTACCAGGTAATCCTCAAACAATTTGTTGAGATTATTACGTGGTTTCTAAAATAATAATATTTTTGTGAAATCAAATTATTATGGGAAATAAGTAAGAAAAATTCTGAAAAATTTTATTGCTTGTTGCAGATGATTATGAAAGAATCTTATCATAAATCCTGTGCGGAAAACATGAAAATAGTGAATTAAAAACCCGGCAATTATCTTACTGCCGGGTTTCAAAATGTAGTTATTAGGAAAATTTTCCTTTTTCACAATTACTATATTTGTCGTTATTTATAGTTGGTATCATTTGATACTATTTCAACAACAACATCTTTTTCGATTGAACTTGTCCGTTTGCCTGAATTGTGTATATATACATTCCGCTTGCCAGATCTTTTGCATTAAATGCCACTTTGTGACTTCCAGCTTCTTTTTTCTCATTCACAAGGCTGGCAATTTCTTTTCCGAGGATATCATATATCTTCAAAGAAACAAAACCGGCTTCCGGTAAATAATAACTGATAACAGTTGTCGGATTGAACGGATTAGGATATGCATTATTCAGACGGAAATCTTTTTGAATGTCGGTCTGCTGTCCTGTTATCCCAAAATTATTGTTTCCGTTTTTGGCAAGTGAGACTTCCTGAGTTAACGGGTGCGGATAAGGATAGGGCGTATAAGTAAATCCGTCCAATTCAAGCGAAGGTTCTCTGAAGAAGTAATCGCGGTTTTCCAAAATTAATTGTTGAGCAGGAACTCCATAGTGCATAGTTAACTCCGGTGTGTTAACAAGTGTGTTATTCCATATCCACAGATCATGAATTTGGTCAAGCGCAGGATAATCATATAATCCGTCTCCGTCAGAATCCGTATACGAATCCGAATCACAGGTAAACTGCATGCCGTATCGACAATACTCTATTGTATTGTTAAAAACAACACCGCCGCCGCCTCGTCCGCTGATTCCTATCCATCTTTGACCGAAAGTACTATTATCGGTTTTCTTTATTAAGTTTTCATATATCTCTCTGCAGCGTATTCCGCGGCCAGAGCTTTCAAATCCCGGTCCGTGTCCGCCGACCGAAGCGCAATCAACCGTAGTTGAATGACGAAGAACGTAATGACCTCCGCCGAAACCGTCAGTTGAATGTGAACATCCTTCAAAGTAACAATCCTCAACAAAAACAGCTTCGCCGGTGCCGAGAAATTCTATTCTGTCAAGACTATCGCCTTCCCAAAAATAAGGTCCGGTTGTAACGCCATACATAGTACCATAAGATCCTCTTCCTCTTATAATAGTACAATGATCAACAACTCCTCTCGGTCTGGGATAATGACCCATTCCTTTGAAATTTACCGTATAGCCGAATCCTTCAAAGTAACAATGATCGATTCGGAAATCAACGATATTGGTGAGCGTAAGACCAATGTGGGTGTAACTGGCGTCTGAAGTCCAGCCCATAAAAGATATTCCTGAAATCCGCAGCGCACCGCCTTTACTGCCGAAGTGATTGATATCGATTAGGTTTGGCGATTTGGAAAGTAATATGGTTTGATCCTGACCCTGACCAATTATGCTTATTCCTCCCGCCATACTTACAGATGCATTAAACAAAAATTCACCGGAGGGAAGATAAATTGTACCTCCTCCGATTGATTCCAAATAAATCGCGGCTGTTTTAATGTCGTCTGAAATATCAGAGCCGGGATCGCAGGTTATATAAACTTCATGACTGACAGGAGTTAATTCTTCAACTATTTTTATTCCGTTGGAATTTGTTGCAGTACTCAAAAGCCCCGAACCATTTTCAGCTCTTACACTGAAATAGTATGTTGCACCTGATGTTAATGACAAACCGGTTCTTATTACCTGAGTGTTTAATCCGGCTGATGTCCAATCAATTACATCATTTCCACCGGAAGTAGATCCTATTGCATACCAATATCTTAGTAATCCTGATTCGGCATCAGTTGAAGCATCCCAATTTGCAGAAAGCCGGTCAACTTCCAATTGTTCCGCTAAATCAATGCCCGCTCCGTCTCTGACTGAGGTTACTCTTGACGGCGGTGTTGTGTCTGATGAATCGGGCGGTTCAGGAAGATCAGGAATATAATTACCGGGCGTACCGAATATTTCAATTTCGCGCCAGTTGGTTGTAGTTGCAGGACTGGAAACTAATTTTAAAAATCTTCCTGATTTATTCGTCAGATTGGTTTCCTTCCAACCGGGAACCTGATTTTGAATATCTTCCAGACTTCCGATAGATTCACCCCAATCCGTCAGATTGTCCGAAAAAAAGATTTGCGCGATTGACACTTCATGATCGTACTGCTGGCGATGCCATGAGCGTAGTTTGTCCACTTGGGCATTTTCTCCCAGGTCTAAAACTACCAAATAGGATTGTTCAACCCAGAGATTCGGTATCCACATTGATTCGGGATTGCCGTCGATAATATTATTTACGCGTTTCATATCATTTGAACTATTTACTGCGTAAGGCGTGAACCATACACCTTCGGTTGATGGTATAGTGTCAACAGGTTCTAGAGAAAAATTAGCGGTTACGGTTTTATTATTATCCATAGTAATGTTGATGGGATTTTCCGAACCGAAAATATCTCCGCTCCAATTGTTGAAAATAAATCCCTCGTTTGGATTGGCAGCTAAACTTACAACAGTACCGCTTTCATATTCGGAAAGATCGGGTGATTTTTGCACAGTACCGTTTTCGGAACTGACCGTTAAAGTATAAGTTTGTACAGAACTAACTATACTCCCGAATACTTGAATCTCATGCCAGTTGGGAGATTTTACAACTGCCGAAACAAGTTTTACATACCTTCCTTGTTTTGAGGGAAAAACGCTTTCATACCAGCCCTGAGGTTTGTTGTAAATCTCTTCAATATTTCCCAGTGATCCACCCCAGTCATTAATATCATTGGAAACATAGATTTCCGATATTGCTCTTTCTCTGTCATATTGTTTGTTATGCCAGCCTCTGATTTTTTCGATTTCGTAAGTACCGCCAAGATCAAAAACAACCCAGTAAGATTGTTCGATCCAGGCGCCGGGCGTCCAGAGATTTTCCAGATTACCATCGATAAGATTGGCGGTGCGCCGTAAATCGTTTGAACTATGCACTTGAGCCGGTGTGAACCAATCCGGACTTGTCTGTGCACGAAGAATTGTTGAACTTCCATAAAGAAAAAACATGAAGAAAAGCAGTATTATTACTTCTTTTTTCATCAAGTACCCCCCGATTTTTTATGATTTGTTATTTACCTGGAGAAATTATTTTCCTCCTCCTTAATTTTTTTTGAAATGAATTAAAACTCTATTTATTGTTAAGATCAGAATTTTTAAGCCAACATTTATGCCAACAATATAAAAGAAAAAAACCACACAATATTCTGCGATAAGTACGCTATTAAGAAATTTCAGCAGATTTTAAAACCAGAATATGAATTCCATTCTTTGAAATATTTTATAGGGCAGAAATTTTTACATGAACATCTGCTGAAATAGTGTAATAATACCCACTAAGAAATTATAATATTATAAAATGGCATGTAATAAATTGTTTACAAAAACAATCTAATCAAGTTTAATGCTAATTATTAATACATGCAAGCAGTTTAACAATTTGGAATGACAAAGTATGAAACCACACAAATTTATTGTTGGCATTAAAATTTTATCGATGCGTCATACGATTGGAACAATAAAATGACAGTTAATAATCTAAGAGGTTTTTTAGTTGAATAGCTTAATAAACAAAAAATTTTGTTTTTCCTTAATAGAAAAACAGCACAAAAAATTTCTTATTCAACAACTCACTGTTCGATGGAGGGACTTTATTGCGACATAATGCAACGGTATTTTTTATAATGAATTATTCCATAATTATTTTTTTATCCATCTGATTCTGAAAACAATTCCTTAAGGCAAGATATTAGGGAATTGTTTTACGCCGTGACTCTGTTTGTTTGAATTCCATTATTTATTGTCAATCTCACATTTTTCCCTTTTCAATTTTTGAAATATTATTCCAGCTCTTTTGATTTGTGTTTTTTGAATATCAGTATCAGTCGCCACACTTTTTTGCAGACAAATTTTTTCTGAGGCGACATTTGTTGTTATTTCGTTAAAATCATCTTACGTGTTTCAACATAGCTGCCTGACTTTAATGTATAAAGATAAACGCCGCTTGGTAAATGACGGGCATCGAATTTCACCTCGTGATTTCCTGAGCTTTTCTGAGTATTTACAAGCTGTGTTACTTCACGCCCTAGCAGGTCAAATACCTTAATGCTCACGAAAGTATTCTCCGGCAATGAATATTTAATAGTTGTAACCGGATTAAAAGGATTGGGATAATTCTGATTAAGAGAAAAACTTACGGGCATCTCATATCCCGCATCGATAGCAGTACTCCCGGTATCGGTAGTATCGACATATTCCGGAAGTGATAAATAAGCAAGAGAACCAATTCCAAGTTTTGCGTTTCCTAAAAAATAATCCATATTAAAGGTAGAAAACAAATCCGATGAGCTGTGGTAGTATGGCGAAAAATCGTTTTCATCCTCAAGCAGACCAACCGCGCTAATATCTTTCATCCAAAATGAGTATTGATCGGAATATTCAGTGCCGGGATTTATAATATATGGATCCATACCAAGAGAATAATCCGAATTGACATTAATGATTGCATTGGCAAGGTTTTGAGAGTTCGCAATATTTCTTACATGCACTTCAATTAAGCGATCATTGTTATGGTCGTAAGCAAGCATATCCATATTGATGGCTCCGAGCACATCTGTTCCCTGTTGAGAAGCATACAGGTCGCTTCCTATTAAATTGATCTCCTCTTCATCAAACAGTATAAAGACAATCGTATATTTCGGCAAATAATTTTTCAGTATCCTTGCGGCTTCAAGTACAACCGCCACTCCGCTTGCATTATCATCCGCGCCGGGCGCCACAGAATCTTGACCATAATCATTTATACTGTCGTAGTGAGCGCAGAAAACATATTTTTGTTGAGGATTTGTCGTTCCTGCTAATTCAGTGTAAACATTTCTGCAGGTTCGGTCGGTTTGGTTAATAACCGTGTATCCGTAAGCAGCTAATTTTTGTTCAAGATAATCTGCGGCATCAACATTTCCCTGCACATCGGCATGTCTTGAATTAATTCTTATCGAGGATCCGTTTATTGTGGTTTCAATTTCTCCGGATAGTTCTTTTACTATTGTAGAAAGCGAATCAAGATTTACACTTTCAATAATCTGTTTTATATCAGGATTTTGTTGACCATTGGATTGAATGTAAAATAATATCAGTGCCGAAAAGAATATCCCCACAAACCGTTTCATGTCTCACCCTTTGTTTAATTTATTGTTTATGTTATTTGCCCGCCGGTTAATATCATCAACTTGCGCTGATTTTCATATGATAAATAACAAAAGTATTTATAAAGAGATGACATCTTTTGGAAAGATGTCATCTCAAATACATAGCACCCATCATTTCATTAAAACTAATTTTTTTACTTCACGGAAGTTTGCTGTTTCTATAAGGTAGATATAAACGCCGCTTGATAAATGACCGGCATCGAATTTAACTTCATAATTACCGGCACTTTTCTGAGTATTAACAAGCTGCGCCACTTCACACCCAAGCAGGTCAAATACTCTGATGCTCACAAAAGTATTCTCCGGTAATGAATATTTAATAGTTGTAACCGGATTAAAAGGATTCGGATAATTCTGAGACAGATGATATTCTTCCGGAAGAATCCCGTTCGTACCAGTGTTAGCTTCGGCAAATTTAGCCAATGTTTGCGCTAATGGTAACGGTACTTCAAATTCGCTTATTACTTCGTAAACCGGACCATCATCAATGGCAGTTGATTTCTTATTATGTGGCACACTCACCTCATAAATAGCGGTGCCTATATTTCCCGCTAAATCCTGAATGGCTAAATGAATTTTATAAACACGTCCATTACCAGAGCCGATTCTTTCAGAGCGTAATTTAACTGTTTGATAATCAGTAATAACAATATCATTATAAGTGTTGCCGTCTCCGTTGCTGTTTTCAGGTTCATCGCTGGTAACTTTTACAATGTAAACCGACTCAAGATTACCTTCGCTAACCGAAGACACAAAATCGCAAACGCTGAACGAATGATATTTATGATTTGCCGGCCATAATGTAGCCGGTTCATTTAATACTATTTCCGGAGGCGTAACGTCAATAAATAAAACAAATCCATCATGATCTGAGGAATGTAAAGGATTCGTATCATCATAGATTAGATTAACAGCCGCATCGCAATTCCCTCGTCCATAAGCAAAACCGGTAACTGAGGGATCAAGTGAAACAGAAGTAAGCGCGTGATCTAGAACCTGAGCAGTACCAACATAAACATACGAGTATCTTTCTTCGGACGGTAAATTGAGCACTTGATCGGTAAGGTTCGGATTGACAAGATCGTCTCCGCTTAAGGTGTTTTGTTCAGGAATAATTTCACCCTTCATTTGTCCAACAACATCTACATAACCATCAGTAAATTCATAAGCGTTAAAATCTCCGACTACTGTAAGATTAATATCCGGATTTACAGTTTGCAGACTTTGAATTAAAACCGCAACAGATTGTGCCTGTGCAAGACGTTTGGTTTGAACCCGCAAAGTTTCTATGTCAGTTAATGATCTCATATGAACAACAATTACAGAAATGGGATACACTGGAATTCCGCCCGACAGAAAACTTCCTTCAAGCAATAACGGTGGCCTGTCATGTAATAAATCCTGTTGTCCGGTGCTTGGATTTGTATAGGTTTCATTCTTTCCGAATTGTGTTACGGCGTCAACCTGGACATAATTTTCGCGGACTAAAAATCCGACGTCAATCCCACCAACATCATTTCCTTCTTCAAGGTAAGCAGTGTAAACTACAGATGGATCGTCAGCGGTGATTATATTTGCCAGATCAACAAGCACGCCGAGTTTTTCTACTTCCTGAACAGCCAGAATGTACGGCGATTTTAGAACATCCCGTATGTACAATGAGAATTTATTCAAACGTCGATTATATTCCTCTATACTTACAACCGTTTCTCCCCCGTCATCAACAGTATCAAATAAACGATACATATTAAGCGAGGCAATTGTTGCTTCTCCCGGATTAATTGCTCTCACCGGTTGAGGCAAAGTATTTTCCTGAACGGTTAGCGATGTCGGCCACAATTCATAACCATTGTATTCATAACCCAAAACACCAACCGCATCAAAAGAAGAACCAGCGGGAATAGCGATGTTTGGAAGCCCGAGTTTGTCGGGATCAAGTTCGAAAATTTCTGGATTATTATCGAAAACAGGAATTAATGGATTTGCCGATCCGGGGTATTCAATTCCCGGTGAACGGAATGTTCTTTCTGATCCGGCAACAATATGTACTTCGGCAATTGTGTCAGTGCTGAATCTTTGATTTGATCCCACAACAGTTCCACCGGAAATAGAAATTAACATTGCTTCAAATCTCTCAAATTCAAGAGGTGATTGAGATTGATTTGGAGAGGGAATATTTTCATCAAAGAGAACCGGGTCGGGCAAGGTTCCGTTTCCTGCAAGTGTTACTGTTACATCGGTCATTTCAGTAAAATTATAATATTCAACAACTTTTCCCGTAACATCAACGAGATCCCCAATGGATACAGAGGGCGAGCTTCCTGTGAAAACGTAAACTCCATCGGATGTGTTTGAGTTGTTGTCACTTCTTTCGGAAGGAGTCTGGATAAAAAATCCGTTGCTCGTTAATGCGGTAACCACATTATTTTCCGTTTTAACATTTTGATTTGCATAAAGTGAGTACAAACCCTCGCCTTGTATTTCGTAAATTTCTTTCACAACCGGACCGATAATTGTCCCCGGGAAAAGAGAACCGTCAATTAATGTTCCCGGCGAAAAAAGAGCGCCTGATGAACCGGAAGCAAGTGAATGTTTAACAAACGAGCCGACGACATCAGGGTCGCGTGTGATGGATTGGTTATCGTTAGCTTCGCTGCCGTAAGAAATTGTTGAAACAATATTTATTCCATCGCTTAAAGAAATTTGATCACTTGTATTGTTGAGCCCAAGTTGACCGCTGCTGGCAGTCTGTATAATCGACCAGCCAAAATCGCCTGTTGGCGTACCTCCGCCGAAAATTACAATCGCGGCTTCATTAGGCACAACTGTTCCCAAAGGAAAAACATGTCTTACACTCACCGCATCTGACAAAGTCCATCCGCTAATGTCAACAGTCGCTCCGGTATTGTTAACTATTTCAACAAATTCATCCTGAGTCGCACTTCTTGTTCCGTCGCCATTAGCATCACCCGATAAATCATCTGCCGGGTCGGCGTGAATTTCGTTTATTACCCAATCTGAAACCGGTATCGTGGCAGTGAATTCAAAAAGGTAATCCGACATCATATTGTCAGGAGGATCAATAACATCAACATCGGAAATATTTGACGCATAGACGGTAACTGTTATTGTTTCCCCGGGTTGAAAATCTGTATTAGGATTTACAATATAATCTGACAGACCTCCGGTGGCGACAGCAGAAATATTCCCGCTTGAAGACCCTGTTACTGTAAACCACGCACCTGAAGTATTCACTGCTTCGCTGAAACTAATTTGAATATCAGAACTAAGAGTTACACCAGTTGCCGCGTTTACAGGACTGGTTAAGAGAACTGTTGGAGCCCCGTCTCCTCCAAAAGACTGTCCGGCATTAAAAGCGCCGAAAGTATTTGCTGAAGCAGAGTTCCAGTTAAAGTCTTCATAGTTACTGCCTGTTCCTGAAAGTTGAAGCGAAAAGCCGAGAGGTTCATTGCCCGGTTCAGTTACACCGATATCCGTGCTGATCATTCCATCAGCAGCGCCCCCCACGGCAGTAAACGATCCTTCATAACTGAGAAATTGAATGACAGAAGAAGAGTTATTAACAAGCGCGACTCCGTCCGGCGAACCGTTTTGAATACCATTGGCGCCATAATTTACAATTACAACACCATAACCGCTGCCTAAATCCGGAATAACACCGGATAAGACAACCGTATTGTAAACTGCACCGCCGTTTCCGTTATAGAGCACCAGATTCCAGCCTGTTAAATCAGTGCCAGCCGGACCTGCAATTTCAATTGCTTCGCCTGCGTCTGTTCCCGTATTGTCATAGTGTATTTCGTTAATAAATACAGGCGTTTGAGCATTAAGCGAAAACACGGGGATAATTATAAAAAGCAGAAAAATTTTCGTAAAAAACAATTTTGTTGAATTTGTTCTTGTCATGTCTTCTCCTCTTTATGATTTTTTAAAATAACATGCTCACTAATTAATAGTGAATTCATCCTCATAACCAGGAAACATGTTTTTGGTTAGTGAAATTTTGCCCTTAAAAAATTTCCACCTATAAGTAATAAGCTGGCTGTCAAATTAAATAATTTTTGTTGAAAATCAATTATGAATCGGCGCTTATAATCAATTTTAACAATTACATAATTTTTGCACGCACTTATTTTGTGTTCTACCGAATAATTTCCCTTCAGCTTACGGGTTTTGGTGTTTATAGACTCAGTGATGTTAAGAAAAGGATGCCACATTTTTGCATCACGCCACTTTAAGTCTGTTTTTATAAGTCCTTAGAAATAAACGAATTAATGGATGGCTTAACATTGATTTATCAAATGCGTGGCAGGTCTATTTTGAGTGGTTTGAAGACTAATCTCTGTTAAACCTTTTGAATAAAATGATTTAACAAAAAGAAAACTCATGGCACACAGTTTGACATATTAGTGGCATTGAACAAAGAAATTTCAACAAAGACCTTAAAGGAGGTTAAAATGAAAAACAGAATACTTAGTCTTGCTCTTTTAGTTTTATTATTTGTTACTGCTCTTGAAGCAGGTTCGAAAGACAAAAGATACTCAAATGAATATCTCAAAAAAGCTGAAAACAATTCTATCTTCACCATGAAAGAGGGAATTAATCCGCTTGTTGAATCAACAATTTATAATATGATTGCTTTTAAGTCATATGTTCCTGACTGGACATTCGATAGAATTGTTGAAACACTGAACACACTTTCTATTGAAGGAAATACAGCCTCAATAAGATATAGAGCGCAACTGGCTAGTTTATTCATAACTTATCCTCAGCTCTTTGAAGATGTAACAGTTCCGGGAAGTGAAAAAGCTGAAGAACTTTTTAAGACTCTTTCAGACAGAATCGAAAACAAACTTTTTGCATCTAACTAGATAGTAAAAAACTTCATACAAACTCCTATGTGTAAGCATGTTGGTGGTAAAAGCCTGGCGAGTCCCTACGTCAGGCTTTTTCTTTATTTATAAATCAAGAAAGTTTACCCGGTTAGAGATTGAATCTCTGTTAATGAAAAAAAGGTTATGTTAATTGATTTGTTTCGACAGCGGGTAAAGTAACAATTATTGAGGTTCCTTTATTTATTTCGGATTGAACTGATATTGTTCCGTCATTATGTTCAACAAACTCTTTACATAAAATTAAACCCAGTCCCGATCCTTTTTCATTGTTCGTTCCAAGTGTTGTAACATTTTCACCAACCTGGAATAATCTTTCAATTTTTTCTTTTGGCATACCCACTCCGTTATCCGAAACTGAAATTTTCACGCTGTCATTTTCTCGATAGACAGACAGCTCAATTTTACCTTTGTTACCGGTAAACTTAAGTGAGTTGGATATTAAATTCCTCACGACAGTTTCTATCATATTTCTGTCAACAGAAGAATGAACATGTCCGTTTGAAGTTAGAATAATTGATATTCCTTTGCTGTGTGCGCTGCCTGAAAAAACTTCTTTCGTTCCTTTTACGAGCTCACTTATATCGATAACTTCCGGTTTGAATTCCATCTTACCCGTTTGAATTCTTGCCCATTGAAGAAGATTTCCCAAAAGGTTAAAAGTAACTCCGGTGGATTTGTAAATGCTCTCGGCTATGAGTTTAATGTCTTCTTTTGACAAGTTATCAAACTCTTCAATAAGATGTCTTGAAAATCCCAGAAGCGCGGTAAAAGGACTACGAAGATCATGAGCGATTATCGAAAAGAATTTATCTTTTGTGGCAATTTCCTGATTTAGTTCCTTTACTGTTTTATTCAGGTCTTCTGTTTTATTATTCAGATCTTTTGTTCGCTCCTCTACTTTTTGTTCAAGCAGAATGTTTCTCTTTTCAATGTTACTGGTCTTGATGTGGGTGTAAAGTATTATCGCAGCCAAAAAAGCAATCACAAAAAGAATTCGAAACCACCAGGTTTGATAAAACTTCGGCACGATATAAATTTCTAAAGAAGCCTCAACTTCATTTTTTATTCCGTTATTGTTGGTTGCCCTTACGCGTAATTTATAATCGCCGGGCTCAAGATTAGTGTAAGTAACATAATTTCTGTTACCGATGTCATTCCATTCATTTTCAAAACCTTCCAGTTTGTAACGGAAAGTGTTGCGGTTTATCTCCGAAAAATCAAGAAGAGCAAATTCAAATGTCAGAACCTCATTTCCTGGAGGAATGGTTATTTTTTTTATGTCACTTATAGAATAAGGAAGTATACCATCCTTCAAAACAGAAATTGATTGATTAAAAATTTTCAGGTCGGTGAAAACAAGAGGCTCGTCAAGTTTTTCTTCTTTTATTTCGGCTGGGTTAAAATGCAGTAAACCATACGAACCAAAATAAAGTGTGCCATCGCTGGATTTTTCACAAACATTCTGAATAAATTCAAGGCTTCTTAAACCATTTCGGATGGTATATGTTATTATTGATGAATCGGTCTGATCGAATCTCGATAAACCTTTGTCGCTGCTTATCCACAAATATCCGCGATCATCTTCAACAATTCCGTTAACAAGATTTCCGGGTAACCCGTTTGCTTTATTGTAGTGTTCAATTATTCCGGTCTTTCTATTGTAACTGTTCATTCCGTTGTCTGTGCCGAACCATAATTTACCATCTTTAGACTCCATGATAGTAAATACCCGGTTTCCCCCGATTTTATTTTTAGCTGAATCGGTGTGCATAAAATGCGTGAATGTGTTAGTTTCAGGATCAAGACGACTTAGCCCACCGCCATCAGTTCCTATCCAAATTAATTTTTCAGAATCCTCAAAAATATCCCACACCGTTCCATTCTGAAGACGATTAGTTCCCGGTTCATCAGGTAAATAGCGCTTAAATATTTTTGTGTTTCTGTCGTATTTATTCATTCCCCACCAGGTTCCAAACCATAAATTGTTCTGTGAATCTTCAATGATGGAGAGAATTCCGTTATTACTAATAGACATAGCATCTGTATTGTTATGCCTGAAAAGAGAAAATTTACCGGTTTGCGGATCATAACGATTCAATCCGCCATTGTTAGTTCCGATCCATACAATGCCTTCATGATCAACAAATACTGAACGGATGAAGTTATCACTAACTGAATTGGAATTACGGGGATTATGCAGTAAATGAGTTATCTTATCCGTGGAAGAACTAATTTTAGTTACTCCGCCCATCGTTGCCACCCAAATGTTATCTTCTTTGTCAACATGAGCTGAAATAACGCTTCCGTTCGATAACCCGTTCAGAGGATTCGTTTCATCATACTGGTAATACTTAAATGGATTTGATGATTGGTAAAACCTGCTTATTCCGCTTGATGTTCCCACCCACATTAAACCCGAACGATCTTCACAAACGCAGGTAACCTGGCTGCTAATCAGGCTTGATGAGTTAAGGGGAATTGTATAGAAAGCTGTAAAGCTGTCTGTATCGTAATTATACTTATTCAAACCATTACGCGTACTTATCCACAGATTACCAAAACTGTCTTTCATGAAGGAAATTATATAACCATCAGAAATATCAGATGATGTTGATCCGGCGATGTAATCTTTAAAAGTACCTGTTTTCTGATCATATCGTTTCAGACCTTTACCGTTCATTCCTATCCAGAGATAACCTTTATCATCATTAAAAACGGATGAGATTTTTCTGTAATCAAAATCTTCAGCGTCAATTGGATCTGTTAGATAGGTCTTAACCACCTTGCCTTGTTTGTTTATTACTCCTATTCCATTCCAGGTGCTTAGCCAAAGGAATCCGTTATCATCTTCTGATATTGATAAAACGCTGTTAAGAGAATGCGGATTTAACCGGTCTGTAACTTCTTTTATGACTGTAAAATTATTTTTTTCAGGATTGTATTTATTGAGCCCATTGATCGTACCTACCCAGATATTATTTTCCTTATCCTGAAAAATCGTATATACATTATTATTGCTCAGGCTGTGCGGATCATTCGGATTGTTTTTATATCTATAAAAAGTGTCGGTTTTTCTATCGTACTTATTAAGTCCGTCTATGGTTGCTATCCAAATAAAACCATGATTGTCTTCAAGCAGGTAAGCAATATACGGACTTGTTAAACTGTTGGCGTTGGAATCATTGGGAAAGAAAAGTCTAAAGTTGTAACCGTCATAGAAATTCAGTCCATTTGTAGTACCAACCCAGATAAAACCTTTTTTATCCTGGACTATCGAGGTTACATTATTAATTGAAAGACCGTTTTCAGTTGTCAGATGAGCAAATTCAGTTGGGTCGATCTGCGCTGATAAATTAACAAAAAAACTGATCTCTATAAGAAACAGAAACAGTATCTTTTTTATAACAGTAATAAAATTGTAAAACGTGTATTCCATAATTAATGGTCGATAACGAAGTTTAACAAAAATGGACTTTTAAGTCGCGCTTATCTAAAGATGAGAATCCCTATTTCCTATGAAACTCCCTCCCTTCCACTATCGAATGATTTTTCTGTAGATTAAGTTCATTTTTAAGATGGAAAATAAATAGTACTTTGTTGCTAAAATGAGAGTTTGATTAGCAGGTATCCTTTTTCACTGAATAGAGCTTGAAAGAAAATTCACTAATAATGCTGATTGTCCTTAAAAAATATTCGTTTGTTAACAAATGCTTTTCATTATTAACTAATGCAGGTTAATTCAATATTATTGTAATGTTTTTATCAAAAGTAATTCTGACTATTTCATTATGGTTACACAAAACTGAATATGTCAATTACAACAAACTGTATTTGCTTAATCTTTGAGAACGCATTTTTTACTAACAACCGATTAAAAAAGAATGAAAAAATGCTGGAGAAGATTTAATTTCCCTGCACTCCATGAATTGTTTTATGTAATTAAAGCGGTTTGACGGGAATACAAATATCCACAGCATGTTTGTGTTCGGGGTGTTCTTCGGGATTGTTATGACAAATTTCGAAACAGAATCCATCTCCGGGCTGATAACCGCTTTGAGGAAGCCAGCCGCCATAAACCGCATCCCACGCCTCTTCGAACTGATCTTCTTTTAACTCAAATCTTGCAATTGCATATTTACCTGCCGGCACTTTCATTTTACCAATTTCCCCACTGGTTTCAGTATTCGGCGGAACCGTGATGCCGATACTCAGGCGTAGTTTGCTTTCATCGGTGAGGTTCGGATCGTCGTGATAAATGTTCAGTTGCTGGGTAACGGGAAAATTTAATAACCCGCGCGGGCCGGCCCACTTGAAAAGTTTTGTAATGTATTTAGCAAACAAAGATGCATCACCGGCATAAGCTCCCACGTGACGAACATAAGCAACCGTCTGTTCCGGTAAATTTTTAACTTCAACTTCGGCTTTAAGTAAGTTTTGTTTCTTGTCTTTCATTTCTATCCTCCATAATTGTTTGTTTGGTGCGGATGAAAAATAAATGGAGGAATAAATATTAACTTCACCGGAAATGCCGTGATGTTTACCATCCTTGCTATTTGTTTTACCCGGATTGTTTATTTTTTGTCTTCGCCATTCTGAAGCGCTGATTTTGTAATATTCTTTAAACGCACGCGCGAAGGAGGCTGAACTTCCGAACCCGCAACTTAGCGCTATTTGAGTAACTGATTGCGAGGGATACGCTCTTAAACTGGTTGCCGCTTTTTCAACCCGTAATCTTTGAATAAAGCGGTTCAAAGGTTCGCCCATCATGGCGCTGAATATTCTGTGAAAATGATAGGGAGAAAAATGAGCTACCTCGGCTACTTTTTCCAAAGATAACTGTTCGTGTAGATTCATCTCGATATAATCAAGCACGCAATTAATTCTCGAAATATACTCCTGACGTAAGTGTTCAGGACTGTTTAGGTTGTTGTGGTTTTTCATTTTTATTCTTGCTGATAAATGTAATTACTGAACTTCAATTTCGGTTTTAAAAACAATGACAGCTTTACCTCCGATTCTAACTTTAACAGGCTGACTGTCATCTATTGTTACTTCAACATCTACATTGCCGGGACGTTTCATTGCCTCGCCTTGTTTACCGGTAAACTTAAAAAATTTGCCATCGTGTTTAACAAGATTATTTTTTACTAAATAAGCTCCAAGTGGTCCGTGAGCATTACCTGTGACCGGGTCTTCATTTATTCCTACAAAAGGTGCAAACATTCTTCCATTTGTTAAGATACCCGCGTCGTGGCTCTCAAGTGTGAAGATAAAAAAACCTTTGTAACCGGTTACGCTGCTTATCTTTTGCAGTACATCAAAATCCGGATTGAGAGAATGAAGTTTTTGCAGACTGTTTATTTGCAGAATTACTTTACCGTGACCTGTATCCACAAACTGAATAGGGCTTGTGTGATTAATATCCCCGTCCGATAATTTAAGCGCATGCAGCAGCTTCTGAGTATTCTGTTCATCAAGAGGTTCTGAAAATTTTGGAGTCCCCTGAGTCATCCATATTTTGTAATCACCATCCTCACGTATAATATCCACAGGCAACTTACCGATTTTTGTTTTTTGAATTACAGTTGCTTGGACAAGGTTATTATCAATCGCGCGTATATAATGAGCCGCGATTGTTGCGTGTCCACATGACGGAACTTCCGTTGCAGGTGTAAAAAATCTGACATGCACGTCATGATCATCGGAATCGGGAGAAAAGATAAAAGCAGTTTCCGAATTATTTAATTCACGCGCAATTTTTTGCATTTGTTCATCCGATAAACCATCGGCATTCGGAACAACCCCCGCGGGATTTCCTGAAAATTTTTCCTTCGTGAACGAATCAACCTGGTAAACAACAGTTTTCATATTTTCTCACTCTCAGAGATTAACATTATTCTATTAAGAAGTATCTTATTAAAGAAGATTTTTCTGAATTAACAAAAAACTTTCATAAGAACCGGATTATGATCGCTTGGAAAAACATTTTTCATTTCAACTCCCCTAAAGTTTGCCAAAGGTCCCGAATCAGTCCATTCGGTCTGGCTCATAACAACAAAAAAGTCTAGTTCCTTATTTGAATTAGGGTGAGTTACACTACCCGAAGAGAAGACATAACGATAAGGG
>CAZEXO010000041.1:13333-22474 GCA_964516545.1 uncultured Melioribacteraceae bacterium | reverse complement strand
TAAATCCCCCTCGCACATCAGTACGATTGCCATAAACTATTTAGCCTTTCAGCAATAACCCCACCACGAATTACAACGAATTACCACGAATGACCCCATCTGCCAGTATGTCACACCCAAATCAATTTTTTCCCACCTCCTACATAAACAGTCTCTAAGTAGTATCTAAGTAGTCTCTGAGTAGTATATGACAAGCCTCTCTCCACCGACAAAAATCCTTCGATTTTGACCCAAAAACTCAACCCAAAAATTCCTGAAAACCAAAACAAAACTCTGCCATAATGTCACAAATCCTCCTCCCCAAATCCACAACTCCAACCCCTAACCATGAATTACCATGAATGACTTCGAATAACCACGAATGACCTTCCGACCAAACCCGCCAACTCCCAACCCCCAAAACCAAAAGAGTATTTTCTTTATTACAATATGTACATTGATTCCCAACTTCTCTTTTTTTATCATTTGGTATTCAATTCCGGGGCATTTACCATTAACGAACTTGACCTTATAAATATCGATAAAATTTCCGCATCCGATGAGGAAGCGTTTTCCAACCTATTCAGGAAATACTACCCCAACCTCTATCATTTCGCGGGAAGATATGTTAAAGATGCTTATGTCGCTGAAAACATTGTTCAGGAAGTGTTCGTGAAACTTTGGACGGGTAGAAATGAACTCAACATTTCCACGAATGTGAAAGCTTATCTCTACACGGCGGTTAAAAATCATTCGCTTAACCATCTCAAACAGGATAAAAGAAATGTTTCTCTTGAAGATGAATACTCACTAAGCGGACTAATATACTTTTCACCTGAAGACAACATGGTAAAAGATGAAATGCACGCTGCTGTTCACAAAGCTATTGATGAACTTCCGCCTCAATGCAGAAAAATATATGTCATGAAAAAATATGACGACCTTTCATATGATGAGATTTCAGAGACGCTGAACATTTCCGTTAATACCGTAAAAACACAAATGAAGAGGGCGGTTAAAGCTCTTACTCAAAAGCTCGCTTATCTTAAAACCATTTTCTTAATTATTATGTTAAGTAGAGGATTATAAATGAAACACTTTGTCACCCAAAATAGAGAACTGATTGTCATAACATGCGGGGGGCTTCTTTAAGAAGTTCTGATTAGGAGAGAAATGCGGGAACCGGATTATGAAATATTAATCAAATACCTTGACGGTGAATGTACCGGGGAGGAAATAACCGAAGTAAACCTTTGGCTCCAATCTCCTGAGAACCGTGAGGAATTTGAACTGATGAAAAAGATCTGGCAGACTAATATTCCCAAACTGCCTGAACCCGATGTTGAATCAGCGCTGACAAACGTCTGGAACAAAATTGAACTTGCTCAGACTCCGACCCGCAAAGTCTCTAATATTTACCGACCTGATTTCACTGACTCAGAATCTTTACTCACCAGACTTTTCTCAAATAATAAAATTCTCCGATTCGCCGCTGTTCTGGTGGCTTTAATTATAGGTGTATATTTTGTTGCGAGAAATCTCACTCCGCCTGAAATTATTACCGTGAACGTGGAAAATGCCCGGACCCAAATTGTAACTCTTAGTGATAATTCCAGAATTACTCTTGACGCGGGTAGCAGTTTATCCTATCCCGAAGAGTTCGAAGATGATAACCGCACCGTTAAACTTTCCGGTGAAGGATTTTTTGAAATCTCACACAATCCGAATCAACCTTTCATTATCCTTACTGACTATTCTAAAATAACCGTTCTCGGAACTAAATTTAACGTTACATCCTGGAGTGAAACCGAAAAAGTAATCGTTGCGGTTGCTGATGGAAAGGTAAGCCTGGCTTCAGTGGATAATGAAAACAATCATGTCGTTATAGAAAAAAATCAGGTAAGTTATTTACACAAAAACGGCTCACCAACAGATCCCGTTGAAACTGATATCTCAAAATTTATATCCTGGCAGGATAAACAACGTAGTTTCCAAAGCGCAACACTCCGCGAGATTTTATCACAACTTGAAAGATGGTACAACCTCAAATTCGAACTGCCTGATAAATCCTACGAAAATGAGGTGTTGACAATTCACATTACTAACTCCCCGATTGATGACATCATGAGTCTTCTTTCAGCTGTTATGGATGTGTCGTATTCACAGGAAGGGAATGTAATCAAATTCAACCGCAGATAATTTACTGTTTGTTTTTCCACTCATGTCACCCCAATTATCCTCTCGTTTGTCAATAAAGAGAATTTTCAAATAACACATTTAATTTAACTTGGGGGCATCATGAAAAACATCTTTACCTTTATAGCTGTTCTAGTTCTTCTTTCCTTTTCAATGAATGGACAAATGAGAATCGGTTTAACCGGCGGAATATCAGGTTCGGATTTTAGAACTAAAGGTGTTCCAATCGATTTTAATGAAAAGTATAGAGCCACTTTCGGTTGTTCTGCCGAATATAATCTTTACGATAACTTTTATCTTGATATGAAGGTGTTATATAATGAATCCGATTCAGATGGTAAAATGGGAATCGAAGAAATCCCATTCTCCTTTGAATCTTCGTTCATTGAAGTGCCGCTTCTTCTGAAGTATGAATTCGGTAATCAAATTTCCCCTTATCTCAGCGCGGGAGTTTTAATGAGCTATAATCTTAAATGCGATATTACAACAACCCAGAGCTCAATTCATTTCAGCGGAGACCTTTCTGACAGAATAAAAGATTTTAATTTCTCCCTGTTGTTAGGCTGCGGTCTGCAGTTCGACTTTAAGAGTTATTTAATCTTTGTTGAAGGAATGTATGCAATAGGATTGAACAATATTCTTACCGTAGGCGATTACAAGATGACGGGCGGCGGTTATTCAATGACAGATGAGATCGAGGAAGGTATGTCACTGAAAAACAATATGCTGAAGATAGTCGCCGGGGTTAAACTCCCGATATCAATGTAAATATATGATTTGGATTCATTATTTTTGTATCTCCATTAGGGATTTGTAATGTTTAGAAATTTTATAATAAGCCTCATTGTATTCTTACTCATTCTCCCTGAAATGTCTTTTGCCCGGAAGGGGAATTCCCTGCCTTCATGGCATTATCAATCCATTTCCCAAAAAGGGAAAAACATCTCCGTGAAATTTCAGGATGCCAGCCTTAAGGAGACTTTGAATAAACTTGCACTTCAGGGAAATCTGAAAATTAACTTTGCTGAGAGTATCCTGCCTCTCGACAAAAAGATTAGTTATTCGGCAAATAATCTGCCGGCTCTGGAAATTCTGAGAAAGATATTGCTCGGTACGGGAATTAAATTCAGGATTCTCGAAGATAATCAGGTGGTTCTCTTTCGTTCGGAAAATCCCGACGGCAGTTTGCTGATACCTAATTTCACCATCAATGGATTTGTTAGTGATGCCGAGAACGGTGAAGCTTTATTCGGCGCTAATGTTTTTTTTGAGGGAGATTATTTCGGGTGCGCGACTAATCACTACGGGTTTTATTCCATAACTCTTCCCGAGGGAATTTACAGAATACGATACAGTTACATGGGATATCATTCCGAACTTATCGAGATAGAGCTTTCTGATAATATCAGGCGGAATATTGAACTGAAAAAAACAACCCTGGTCAGCGATACGGTTATTGTAGTAGCGCAGCTCGAAAATGAAATAGTTACAACCGCGATGGGTACAATCGATCTCGCACCCGATAAAATAAAAACTATTCCTGTTCTGTTCGGTGAATTCGATCTGTTAAAAACCATGCAGCTTCTTCCCGGTGTTTCAGCTTATCGCGAAGGCGACGGCGGCTTGAATGTACGCGGTGGTAATGCCGATCAAAATCTGCTCCTGCTGGATGAAGCGCCCGTTTTTAACGCTTATCATTTTTTCGGTTTCTTTTCAGTGTTTAATTCCGAAGCAATCAAAAACGTGAAGCTGATAAAAGGTTCGGCTCCTCCGCGTTACGGGGGCAAATTATCATCCGTTATAGATGTTCAGATGAAAGAGGGAAATATCAATAAATTTCAGGGGAGCGCCGGGATAGGATTAATATTCTCCCGTTTGAATCTGGAAGGTCCCTTATTCGGAGGCCGAGGTTCTTATATTCTTTCAGGGCGCCGCACTTATCTTGATATGTTTAAATACCTCTCCGGTGATGATGATGTGATGGATTCACGGCTCTACTTTTATGACTTTAATGTAAAAACAAATTATATCCTGGGTGAAAACGACAGAATTTATTTATCAGGTTATCTTGGCAATGATGTGATGGGCTTCGGTGATGTTGTAGATGTTGTCTGGGGAAATAAAACAGGAACTCTCAGATGGAATCATCTTTTCACGGAAAAATTATTCGTGAATACTTCATTGATATTCAGCAACTTCACACATTCAACAACACTTGAGGAAGAAAACAATGATGGTGATTTCGTTTCGGTGAAATCAATGGTGAATGACATTACGCTAAAATCTGATTTTCAATACTTTCTGGATAGGGAACGGGTAATCCAATTCGGCGCTAATTATATTCATCATACTTTTCTTCCCGCAGATATTGATATAAGAAGCGATGATATTATTAATATTGAGATAGGCAAGAGGAATGCCGAAGAATATACCTTTTATGCTTCAGATGAATTTCCTTTGTTCGGCAATCTGAAAATAAATTACGGACTTAGATACACTCTGTTTTCTGTTCACGGCAAAGAAGATATTTTCGATTTCGGAGATGATGATCCGGATATAAATGTTGATTTCCATAAAGATGAAGATAAAATTTATTCGGGTCTGGAACCGAGAATTACCTCGACATATATTTTCGATGATAACAATTCACTGAAACTCGGGTACGCCAGAAATTTTCAGTACATACACATGGTTTCTAGTTCGAATTCAGGAACGCCGCTTGACGTGTGGCAGCCGGTAAGTTCTCAGGTAGCTCCCATGAAAAGCGATCAGATTTCAATGGGTTATTTCAGGAAGGTTGAGGAAATTGAATCGGAATTTTCCGTGGAATTATTTTATAAGAAAATGAGTAATCTGGTTGAGTACAGAGACGGCGCTAATTTAGCTTTACGTTCATTCTTCGAATCGGAATATGTTTTCGGTGAAGGTTCTTCTTACGGAATGGAGTTCTTTCTGAAACGACGCCTGGGAGATTTAACCGGATGGCTGAGTTATACACTTTCGAGAAGCGAGAGAAAATTCCCGGATATTAATAACGGTGAAAGCTTTCCGGCTAAATTCGACCGGACTCATGACGTAGCAATTGTATTAATTTACGAACCGACTGAAAAGTGGAATTTTTCCGCCAACTGGGTTTATGCAACAGGCAATGCGATTACAATCCCTCACGGAAAATATGAGCTGCAAGGTAAAACTTTCGATGCGTATTCACCGCGAAACAATTACAGAATGCCCGCGTATCACCGACTTGATTTAAGCGTGTCATATAAAAATGATGTTGGCGGCACCTGGATATTCTCTTTGTATAATGCCTATGGTCAGAGAAATCCTTATGCCATTATTTTCAGAGACAGAAACGGAACAAAAGAAGCTTTGAGACTATCATTGTTTTCATTTATTCCTTCCGTTACTTACACACTGAGTTTTTAGGAAATCATGAGAAATTATTCGCGTAAATATTTTTTACTTAAACAACTATTGACAGGAATATTGTTTTTATTCCTGTTGTCGTCATGTTTCCAGGATGTTATTGATATTGACTTTTCGGAAATCGATTCACAGCTTGTTGTTGAAGGAAAAATAACAAACGAATATAAACAACACGAAGTGTTTCTTCATTTCACCACCCGGTATGAGAATAGAAATGAAATGCCCCCCGCAGTTGGTGCAATTGTTACAATCACCGACAATGAAGGCGGAATTATTAATCTCGATGAAATAACTCCGGGCAAATACCAAACGCCTCTAGTAGAAGGAATTCCGGGAAGGACTTATACATTAAATATCAATCACAATGGTGAAAAATTCACATCAGTTTCTAAAATGCCCGAACCGATTCTTCTTGATTCTATTATTCTGAATCATCATCCGCGATGGGACGGTTATGAAGCCGGATACATTTTCAGAGATCGCCCCGGTGTAACTGATTTGTGCAGAATTGAAGTGCATACCAATGATTCAGGAATGAGGGAAATAATTCTTTACAACGGAAGGTATTTTGAAGGCGAGCGTATCGTAAATGAAAACATCGGTGGAATTTTTTATTCTGGTGATTTCCTGAATATTGATGTATATACTATCGATCAACGGGTTTTTGATATTTATTTCCGGATCGCTAATTATAAAAGCGAGACAAACGTGGATGACATAGACGTGAACGATTTGCTGAATGTTTCCTCTTACAATATGAGTAATATCAGTAATAACGCAATTGGTTTGTTCTCGGCTGAAGCGGTGAATAAAAACACGGTATATCTCAGATAACCCGGCAGAGTTTTACCGGGAGGATTTGATTGCCTCTTCCTTAGTTTCATAAAGTTTTATTACTGATGAAAGATGAGTTACATCATGAAGAAGAAAGCGGACTTTACCGTTGCATACTATTTTTAGCGAACCCTTGTTCCGCTCCATATCTTTGTGACACCTGACTAACAATCCCATAAAAGTGGAATCGATAAAATCACATTCCGATAAATCTATGATAATGTTTTTTTCCTCGTCGATCATCAATTCTTCAAAAAGAGTTTTGAGTTCTTCGGTATGTTCAATTGTTGCGCTTTTAAGCTGAACAGAAATAATCGTATGATCCTTTACCTGTGTTTTTTTGAAATTCATAATATCCTCACACCTTTTGGAGTAAAGTAACTCAATTTCTTTTGAAGCGCAACAACTGCAAAACATCCCGGTATTTTAATTTATTGCTTTCATTAATCCGGCTTAATGCTTCATGCGCTTCCATTAAAGTTGAATTCAAACCTGCTCTGTTTGTGAATTTTTCAGTTAATACTTCGTGCATTTCTCTGGGAGGAATTTCATTGTTGGTTATAATCTCAAAAATAGTATCAAAACCGTTTTTTGATAGTATTGTATTTACATCGCCGTTTTTCGAATAGATAATAGGTTTTGTGTTTTTTTTGTTTACATAGTGAAGGGCGCATTTTGCCAGAATCCCAAGGTTTGTACTGTCAATGCTGGTTGTCTGGGTTAAGTCAAAAAAAATCTCATCAGCCAGGTTTTCATTTAGAAGTTTATCCGTGAAGGACTTAAATCCCGCGCACGAAACGTAGGTTAATCCGCCAATGAGTTTAACGAAGTAAGTTTTTTTTTCAAAAGCATAAAGATACTGACTCTCGGATTTATCCACCTCATCTCCGAATTGTTAAAAAAGTTATATCATCCTGAAGTTTCATTGTTGTGGTTATCTCAAATAAATCCATGAGATTTTTGCATGATAAATCCGTGCGTCCGATCTTAGAAAGTATATAATCCTGTTTATCCGTTAATGATTCCTGAGGAAGCACTTCAAGTATCCCATCGGAAAACATGACAAAAATAAAATTTCTTTCCAGCTTAACGATGTGATTTTCGTAAAAGGTGTTTTTATACATTCCCAGGGGCATTCCGCCTTTATTATCCAGAAACAGAGCTTTATGATTATTGTAAATTACGGGGTGAGGGAACTGACCGCCGTGAGCAAAAATTAATTCATCACTTCTCAGATCAATCACGCCGTAAAAAAGCGTAAGATGTTTATCAATATTTTCTGCGAGAATTTGTTCATTCAATAGCGATAAAATTACTGAGGGATTTAAAAGATATTCTCTGCTTTTTTCAGAATGATCTTTAATGTAATTATCGGTAAGTGACTTTAACAAAACTGTTATAAAAGCTGAAGAAGCCCCGTGTCCGCAAACATCGGCGAAATAAAATCCGGTATGATTTTCATCTATGGCAAAATAATCAACAAAATCACCGCTTAAATACATCGAGGGGATCAGGAACCGCGAAAATAAATATTCGCCGAACCTCTTATCGCGTTCGGGTAATAATCTGAATTGTATTCTGCGTCCCGCTTCAAGATCTTCACGGATTTTGTTCAACGAGTGCTTAAGCATTTTATTCGTATCTTCCAGTTCTCTGGTTCGTTCTTTAACCTGCATCTCCAAAGTCTGGTTAAGTTCTTTTATTTTCATTATGTCTTCGTAAGAACGCAGTGCGGAGATAACGGAAGTAATCAGTTTCTGAGCGGTCATCTCCGTCTTCTCCTTATAATCATTGATGTCGTAATCAATGATAATTTTATTTTCAGGAGCGTATCCGGGATGTCCGGTTCGTAAAATAATTCGTGTTTCAAAATTATTAAGCTCATAACGCAGTTTGTTAACAACAACTAACCCGGCGTTTTCAGTCTCCATAACTACATCTAAAAGAATTACGGCAACATCCCGGTTTTGCTGAAGTTTTATGAGAGCTTCTTCGCCAGATGAGGCGTGAATAAAATCTATACCTTTGTTACGAAATTTTAAGGAACTCAATACCATTTCGGTAATGTGGTGTATTTCAATCTCGTCATCAACTATCATGATTTTCCAGGGAATGACATTGTTAGCAGTCTCAGGAATAACTTCCTGAGCGAATGCCAATTCATCGTGATCTTTTATTTCATTATTCATTTTTGTTTATCGGAATTGTGATTGTGAAATGAACTCCTTTATCCTGTTCACTTATGCAATCTATGTCGCCGTTCAGTTTTCCTTTAACCAGATTGTAAATGATGTTCATCCCAAGCCCCGATCCGCCGCGTCCGAACTTTGTGGAAAAAAAAGGATCGTAAATTTTTTTCAGATGTTTTTTGGGAATTCCTCTACCGTTATCAGAGTATGACAAAATCAAATTATCATCGATTGCATTTGCCTCAATATTTATGCGCCCGTCTTCTTTGTCTTCAAATCCATGTGTAAGAGAATTCATAACAAGGTTAGTAATTATTTGCGAAAAAACTCCCGGGTAGCTTGAAACCTGCAAAGAATCGGGACAGTTAACTGAAACATGATGTTTGGTTCCGGCAAGCTGAGGACGAAGACTAGTGATTGTTTCATCGAAATATTCTTTCAGGCGAAAAGTACGTTTGTCTTCAGACGACTGATCAACGGCAAGTTGCTTAAAACTCCTTATCAAGTTTCCGGC
>CAZEXO010000041.1:1364-13323 GCA_964516545.1 uncultured Melioribacteraceae bacterium | reverse complement strand
TTTATCTCATGAGCGATTCCTGCTACAAGTTGTCCCAATGCCGCCATTTTTTCTGAGTCCGCCAATTGTTCTGTACGTTTTTTAACAAGTTGTTCTAATTCTTCGTTCATTTGCCGAAGGTCTTCTTCCATCTTTTTCCGTTTTGAGATATTTATTTTGGTGACAATAAAATGTGAAATATTGTTTGTTTTATCATAAACCGGAGTAATAGTTTGTTCTTCCGAATATAACCTTCCGTCTTTTCTTTTATTGTAGAGCTCACCATGCCAGACTTTACCCGATTGAATTGTTTTCCAAATTTCAGAATAAAATGCATTATCCTGTTTCCCGGATTTTAATATTCTCATATTTTTATAGAGAAGTTCATTTGCAGTATAACCGGTTAGTTCTGTGAATGAGGTATTTACCCAGACAATATCCCCGCGGTCATTTGTGATTGCGATTCCGATAGCGGTGGCTTCAAGAGCCGAACTCTGAAGATGAAGAAGTTCTTCGGAACTCTTAATATCAGTTATATCCTTGAGGTGAATAATTATTCCTTTAATTCTCTTATGTTCATCAAGGATGGGAGTTTCTTTTGTTTCGGTTTCAATTATTCTTCCGCCAAACCTTACTATCTGACGTTCACCGATAAATGTCTCAAGTTGTTTTCGTGAATAATAGTAAATAAAGTTATTTAACGATTCAGGTGTAAGAAGATTAGTAAAATACTTGCCAATTAACTGATCGGGAGGCTGATGAAAAAGGACAGCGCTATTAAAATTTGCGTAGATTATTTTGAAGTCTCTGTCAAGAACTATTATTGTATCCGAACCGGAGTTGAATAATACTTCATGCAAATTTTCATCTCCGCCGAAGATTGTTTTTAATCCTTTATCCTCTTCTGTTTTGGTTTTCATGGTCATTGTCTTATAAAATACACAACATTATTAATTCATTTTTAGATTATTGAGTTCAATTCCCGCCCTTATTTTTTGCCAATACAAAAAATTATCATTTCTTTATTCACCACAATAGGTATGTATGTTCTAGCTTTTCGGAATCAACTTACTTATCCGTCAACATCTTGCTACTCGTCAAAAATAATAAACAAAAGCAAGTGTTAATAATTATTCTTTTACACGAAAATATCTTAAGGTGAGAAAGTTGGCCATAATGTAATTTTGACCGAAAATATTTCCATCATTCTTACTTTTATGTTATCATAAAAACGAAAATAAAGCTATGGAATTTTTACGAGATATAATTTTTAACCGGAATTACAACCTTGAAGATTGTTCCCTCATCAATTTTACTCTTAACCGTAATTTGACCATGATGGATTTCAATTGATTTATGCACGATAGAAAGACCCAGCCCGTTACCGCGGGTTGCGCCTGTATTTTTTGCCCGGTAGAAAGGCTCGAAAATGCTATTAATTTCATCATCAGGTATGCCTATGCCTGAATCCGTCACTTCAAAATAAACTCTCTCCGAATCAGAAGTTACGGTCAAATTTACTTTGTCTCCGGATGAAGAATATTTTACGGCATTTGTGAGCAGGTTATTTAGAATAAATCTGATGAGTTTTTTATCCAGATTATAATATTCACTTTCAGCATTGTATGTCAATAAAACAATCTGATTTTCTTTCGTCAGCGCTTTTACTTCTTCAATCAGATTTTTACACAGCTCGGCAAGATTAAAATCAGATATCTCAAGAAAGGTCCGACCGGATTCAGCTCTGCTGAGAATCAGTATGTCATCAAGCAGGTTAGTAAGATAATCCACCGAAAGTTTGATTTTCCCCAGATGCTCCTTGTATTTGTTTTCTTCCCATCGTCTCCCGTACATTTCCAATAACTCGGCAGAAGAAAAAATTGAGGTAAGAGGAGTTCTGAATTCGTGAGATGTGGTTGAGATAAATCTTGATTTGAGTTCGTTTAATTCTTTTTCTCTGCTTAATGCCTGATGGATGGTTTCTTCAATTGCTTTTTGTTTTTCCAGTTCATCGGCAAGCTGTTTATTTACATTTGCCAATTCCTTTGTTCTCTTGTCAACAAGTGTTTCCAAATGTTGTTTATATTCTTCCAGTTGTTTTTCAAATATTACTCTGTTAGTTATATCAACTGCAAGTCCGATAATTCCTATTTGATTATTATCAGCATCAAACTGAGGAACAACCGATAAATCAAAATAATAATCCTGAATTTTTACCATGTCATAAGCTGATTCACCCGCAAGCGCTTTCAGGAACAATTTGTCAATAATATCCGATTTACCGAAAAGTATTTCAACCGGGTGATTTAACAGGTTTTCAGGTAATAAATCTAATTGTGATAATGCTTTACCTTCGCATAAAGTAAGTACTCGTTTTTTGTCCGAAGTAAAAATTAATGCATCGGCATTTTGAATGATTGCACTTATTTTTTGCTGACTTTCAATCAAATTCAGCTGAGCATTTTTCTGAAGCGTAATATCCCGGTTTGTTCCACGTCTTCCTCTGAATGCCCCATTGTTATCAATTACTGACCTGCATACATGTGAAATCCATTTAGTAATTCCGTCTTTTGTAATTATCCTGAATTCAAATTCGCAGGCGCTTTTTGATATGTTAAAATCTTCTTCGTGATGTTTTGCAAGAACGTGATGATCATCCGGGTGAACTATCTTAAGTTTAAGGTCGGGATCCGCTATAAATTCTTCAGGCAGATAACCGGTGATTTTTTCGCATGAAGGTGAAATATAATTATACTTTCCATCGACATCTATCCAGTATTCCCAGTCATAAGTATAATCAGCTACCGTTTTATATTTCAATTCACTTTCAATAAGCATTTTTTCCATTGTTTTCCGTTCGGTAATATCATGAACAATGGAAAAGAGATAGTTTTTATCTCCGAAAGAAATTGGACCGCTGTAAACCTCAACATCTCTAATTTCCCCGCCGGCTAATTTATGCTTAAAAACAAAGTAATGTTTTTTTTCAGTTTTAGCCTCCATCATTTCTTTTTGTATTTCTGAGTCTGTGAGTAGGTTTAATTTTTCAAGATGCATGTTTTTCAGTTCGTCGATAGTGAATCCGTAATAATTGCAAGCTGAAGGATTTGCGTCAATTATTTTTCCGTTGTAAGGATCAACAATCAACATTACAGCATGACTGTTATTAAATATCGATTTGTATCTTTCCTCACTGGATTTGAGCAAATTCTCAGCTTTCTTTCTCTCTTCAATATTTTCGAAAATTCCCATTATGCCTGTGATATTTCCCCGGGAGTCTGTTAAAGGCGCTGTGGATAACGAGAGGTTTATATCATCGCCGTTTTTATTTTTTCTGATAATTTCTATACCCTGAAATGATTCACCGGTGAAAACTCTCTCTTTCAGAAAGTTAAATTCTTTTTCTTTATTAAGACTTATGATGGGAATTGATTTACCAAGCACTTCGTCAGATCTCCAGCCGAAAACTTTTTCAGCCGCATTATTCCAGCTTGTTACAAGTCCGTCATTTGAAATTGAGATAATCGGCAGGGGTGAAGAATTTATTATCTTCGTTAGTTTCTGCTGACTTTCATGCAACTTTTCCTGGATAATTTTTTTCTCAGAAATATCAATTGAAATTCCTCCGAGCATCGATACTTCGTTATCCGTTTTGATAGGAAATTTTATGGAAAGGAATGTTTTTGCATCACCGCCCCGAATGATTTTTTCTTCGAATTGTATGGGTTGTGAGGTATTAAATATAGTTAAATCATTATCCTTTATGCTCTCTGAATTTTCCGCGCCAGGGATAATTTCCTCGAATGTCTTTCCCAAACACTTTTTTTCGTTTGACTTAAAATATTCTATAAGGGGAGGATTCAGATACTGATGTTTTCGCTCCTTGTCCTTTATGTAAGCGAAACCGGGTATGTTAGACATAAATGCCCGGAAAGTTTGCTCACTCTTCCTAAGGTTTTCTTCAATATTTTTTCTTTCTGAAATGTCCGTCTGCGTACCACTGAATCTTTTTATCTTGCCGTTTTCTTTTAACTGGACAACTTTTCCTCTTCCTCTTACCCACAGCCAATTTCCGTTTTTACATTCATATCTGAATTCAATGTCGAAACTTTTATTTGCGGATTTAATTTGTTCCTGTATGCTTTCCCACACTAACTCGCATTCATCCGGGTGAATTAACTTTTTCCACTTTTCAAAAGTGACTACAAACTCATCCGGCTCATAACCCAGCATCTTAAAAGCACGGGGACTCCAGTAAATATAATCTTTATCCAAATCCCAATCCCAAAGTCCATCGTTAGCCGCTTCAAGAGCGAGGCTTAATCTTTCTTCATCCCGTTTGATTATCCGATTTGCTTCAACGAGTTCATGGATATCAAGAAAAGTACCGATGTATCCGAGAAAATTTCCATAAGCATCGTAAAATGGTGATCCGAAAATTTTAACCCACCGGTATTTTTTATTTCTGTTGATTAAACGGTGAGTGAAAGAGAAGTCTTGTTTTTCAGCAAATTTATTAGTGAAACTTTCGAGAAAAATTTCTTTATCCTCATCGTGCAAATATTTGAATAAAACCTTGTCAGAGTTATTGAAAGAATCAGAACCGACAAATTCATACCACGCCTGATTAAAAAAATCGAAACTGCCTTTGTTATCTGTCTTCCAGATGGGATTCGGAAATTTATCGAATAACTTAAGATAGAAATTTAGAGAGTGTTCCAGCTCTTTATTTTTCTTACTGATAATTTTATAATCATTTCGGATAAGAAAATAAATCATCAATGTGGTCATTACGACAAAAAATATACCCTTGGCATTTTGGATATCCTGAAGAGTTATAACCGAACCGGAAAGTGAGGAGGCTATTTTATCTGAAAGTAATATCCATACTACAGAGATGACAAGATAGATAATGGCTATCCTTACATAAGGCTTTTGAATGAATCCTGAAATTTGATTTGCCATAACTCTCTTGATTATGATGACAAACTAGCTTCTATATTATGCAAATGCTTCCGAATGAATCCGATAAGCGGTAAATGTTGACGTAGAAGAACATCCACTCCTGACAGAAATATTGATTTCCCGTAACCGGAAATGCAAAAAATGACTTATCAGTTAATCATCGATTAAGTTCAAGTGTCGATTATCATCTGAATAACGAACATTATTAAAGGTATTGTTCCCAAACCGGGGAAGATCAACTTAAATGAAGTTGACGAAGAGTTAAAGTTCATCACAATAGATTAGCCGGGGTCGTCCATAAATACCATTATTTTATTCTCATAAATATTTTCCGAGACCTTTGAACTTTTAAAACATTTTTGCGTCATAATGCGAAATGTTTTATTTTTTAAAAGGTATTATAAAAAATTGAGGTTTTATGAAAAGTATGACGAGGCAAGAAGAGCTAATTCTTTTGGCGGTTTTTCAACTGAAAGAGAATGCTTATCTCGTGACCATTAGAGAATATTTAATGAATGTAACGGGAAAAAATCTCTCAATCGGTGCAGTTTATGTTCCTTTAAACAGATTAAAAAAACTTGGTTACCTTAATATGCGTGTCGGAGAACCAAACGCGAAACGGGGTCCAAACGAAATCCAGTATTATGATCTTTCTTACTTTGGGTTGGAAGCTCTTAAGGAAATTCAGCGCGTTAATGAAAGACTTTGGGATGGATTTTCGAAGTTTGCACTTAACTACAAATAGCAGAGCGATTCGAAATGAAATTGTTGCGATGGATTTATAAAATATTTACCCCTGCTAACGAGAAAGTTTTTTTACTTGGCGACCTGGACGAAATCTACGAAAGTATGAAATCCGAAAAAGGGTCGACCATTGCCTTACTTTGGTGTACCGCTCAGGTTCTAAAATCAATACCGTTTTTTATTACAGACAAATTAAAATGGGGGGTGGTTATGTTTTTAAATTATTTGAAACTCGCGTTCAGAATTATTTCAAAAAATAAGGGGATATCATTCATAAATATTTTCGGACTTTCAATCGCAATCGGAGTCTCGATTCTTTCTTTTTTGTTTGTTGATTTTCATTATAACCGTGATTCGTTTCATGAGAATCTCAACAAAATATTTCTGATCGGTAATACAATCGATAAAAATGGCGAAACACAAAAATGGGGTAATTCGCCTACTCCTCTTGGTCCGAAAATAAAAGCGGATTTTCCTTCTGTTGAACGTGTCGTAAGACTTAAAAACTTTTGGTGTAAGGTAAGACACGGTGACAATGTATTTAAGGAAGGAATCATGTTTGCAGATGAAGAATTTTTCGACATGTTCACCTTTCCTTTGACGAATAATAATCCGAAACCACTTTCTGAGACTAAAAATGTTGTTCTCAGTAAAGATGCCGCAATAAAATATTTCGGGACGGAAAATGCTGTGGGTCAGGAACTAAGATTTACTTTTCTCGATAATAAGGATGAAATGTTTGTAGTATCGGGCGTTGCCGAAGAATTTCCGGATAACGCGGGATTTACTTTTAATATTTTACTTCCCTTTCAGAATGCTTATGACCTGGGAATAATTGAAGAAAATGACTGGAAGGATTTAACACGGGCAACATTTATTCAGGTAAATCATCCGGGAGAAATAAAGGTTATTGAGAATAGTTTTAATAATTTTCTTTCTATTCAAAACGCCGCAGAACCTGACAGAAAAATGACCGGCTTATTCCTTGAACCGCTTACTACACTTGCTGAAAACTCCGTGAACATTAATGCGAATATTATTCATATAAGTCTTCACGCGGGGCAGTTGCTCTCCATACTTTTTTTAGGAATAACTTTTATCGGTCTGGCTAGTTTCAATTACATGAATATTTCAATTTCTTACAGCGCGAAACGATTCAGGGAAATTGGTGTAAGAAAAGTAGTCGGCAGTGACAGAAAAAATCTGATCTATCAGTTTATCACGGAAAATTTTATTCTCTGTTTATTGGCAATTATTCCGGGTTATTTGTTAGGTAAATACTTTTTTGTTCCGTGGTTCAATCAGATGTTCGGTGTTTTTCAGTTTAACGCGGATATTTTTGAAAACTTCCGCCTGCTTGTGTTTTTTGCCGGATTAATAACTTTTATTGTGTTGATTTCAGGACTCTATCCGGCATTATATATCTCATCGTTCAACGTTACTTCCATATTCAGGGCAAAAGCAAATATCGGCGGTTCGCGAAGATTAACAAAAATTTTGCTGGGATTTCAACTGGGATTTTCACTTCTGGCAATTTCAGATTGTATTGTATTTATTCAGAATAGCAAGTATCAATATGAAAGAGATTGGGGTTACGACAAAGAATCGACAATATGCATTCCTCTGGAAAGTGAAAATCAATTTGAAAGGTTAAGAAACTCTGTGAAAAATAATCCGAATATAAAATTTGTAGCCGGTTCGAGAGAACATCTTGGATATCAGTCAAGTAATGAAGGTATTCAAATTCTTGACGAAAAATATAACGTTGAGAAATTTGACATCGGGTTTAATTATTTTGAAACATACGGCGTAGATTTGAAGGATGGAAGATACTTTTCTGAAGATACAAAAACCGATATCGAAAACGCGGTGATGGTAAACGAAACATTTATTAAATCTGCTGGAATAAATAATCCAATAAACGAAAAACTTTTGTATGGTGATAAACCATATTACATAATAGGCGTGGTAAAAGATTTCCATTCACGAGAATTAATGAGAAAGATTGAACCGAGCGTTTATTTTGTAAAAGACGATTCAGCTTCAACATATTTACATGTTGCTTTTAAGTCAGGCGCCGGATTAACAACCATGGATTTTGTGAAAGATAAATGGAAAGAGCTTTTTCCGGATTCTCCATTTGTAGGATTTTTTCAGAATGATATCTATGGGAATTATTTGTATTCCATGAAATCAATGGCGGAGTTTACAACTTTTTATGCAATCATTGCTCTTTTAATAACCTGCATGGGAATTTTAGGAATTGTATCACTGAATATTTCCTCTAAGATGAAAGAGTTGGGAATGAGAAAAGTATTAGGCGCTTCAAATCTTTCACTTGCCGGAATTATTAATAAATCATTCGTCAAAACTATCATAATTTCGTCCGTTATTTCTTTGCCGTTAGCTTATTATATGATGAAAACACTCATGGATTCCATGTGGACTTATCATGCACCTGTTGACGCTGTACCCTTTGCTATTGCATTTGGAATATTAATTATAGCCTCATTCTTTACTTTATCTTATCAAACTTCGAAAGCTGTGCGAACAAATCCAGTGGATAACATCAAAACAGAATGATGACTACCGAATCAAACAGAATTGAATCAGATGTTTGTGCCTTAAATTGATTTCAATAAAAACAAAATCCCTGACAAAAGTTGAATTTCAATACCAGGGATTTGTTTTACCCGATTATCAGAATCTCAGCTTTAATTATTCTTGTCTTAGCTATTGAGGCAGTAAAAAATAGCTGAATCTTTCTTGGTATTTTGCCCCATAAAACGCCCGAAAAAGAATGCCAGAGAGAATTATTTCATCGAGAAGCGAATTGATCAATTATTGTTGAATGAAAAGAAACGGTAATCCTGAAATTTCTGTTTAAAGTAACATAGGACCGGGGGGACAAAAAATTGTCAGGTGATAAAATGATGATAAATAATCCCGGAAAATATCTTTCAATATTTCTCTGGCTGGTTGCTATTCACTCATTTTCTGTAGGAGTCGGATTAATTGTTCTGCCATATTCGTTTATGCATTATCTTGGTTATGAATTTTGCGCGGAGTCTTTTTTCCGATGCCAGGGAGGAGTATTTCATATTGCGGTTTCGGCCGGTTATGCAATGGCAGCCTATAATCACAGAAAGTTTGAGTGTCTCGTTATATTAGCAATAATTATAAAATTTGCCGCTACAATTTTTCTTTTCATTTATTCATTTGTCGGCAGTTCAATAGCAATAATTGTCTTATCCGGTGTATCCGATTTTATAATGGCAATAGTAATTCTGTATTTATACCTTCGAATAAAGAAAACGGGAAAGGAAAATGAATAATGGATTTCCTTCGATTTTAATTACCGGCGCCAGCGGTTTTATCGGTCGTTTTCTCCTGGATAATGTAAAAGACGAGTTTAAAGTCTTTGCGATCGCCCGGCGGTCAAGAAAAGAATCAAACATTCCTTACCATAAAAATTTACATTGGATTCAATGTGATGTCTCAAATATTGAAACTCTGAACAACGTGAAAAAATATGTAACCGAACAAGGTGGAGTAGATTTTCTCGTACACCTAGCCGCGTTTTATGATTTCACTTATGAAGATAATAATGAATATCAACGGACCAATGTTGAGGGGACAAAAAATATTTTGAATCTGGCAAAGGAGTTAGGAGTGAAAAGATTTATTTTTGCCAGCTCGTTGGCTGCTTGTAATTTTCCGAAGAATGATGAAAAAGTAACCGAATCGACATCGCCGGATGCGGATTATGCCTACGCGCGAAGTAAAAAAATCGGTGAGCAAATGGTTCGTGAATATGCGGAATTTTTCCCCTGTTCGATCTTAAGATTTGCAGCAGTATACAGCGACTGGTGTGAGTATGCTCCTCTTTATAAATTTCTTTCGACATGGCTTTCGAATAAAATAGACTCACGGATACTTGCAGGAAAAGGCGAATCGGCTATTCCATATGTACATGTTAATGATGTGATTTCAATAATCAGAACCATAGTAAGAGATACGACAAAACTGGATCAGTTTAGTATTTATAATGCAAGTCCCGATGGCGCTGTTTCTCACAAAGAATTATTCAAAATTGCTACTTCATATTTTTTCGGTACAAAAGTGAAGCCTATTTTAATACCGAAATTATTGGCTTATCCGGGGCTAATCATAAAAAGATTGTTAAGAAGATGCCATTTGGTGTGTGAAGAACCATTTGAAAAATTCTGGATGATAAAGTACATTGATAAAAAACTTGTTGTTGATTCAAGTTTTACCAGAGAAGCGCTGAATTGGGAAACGGCAGCAAGAAATCATATAACACGAAGAATATTATTCCTACTCGAAAAAATAAAAAGTCACCCTGATGAATGGCATCTGAAGAATGAAGCAGCTTTGCATCGCGTAACGCGAAGAACAAATCTTATTATCTATGAAGCATTGACGGAAATAAAAGATAACGTGCTGCCAATGATTGTTGATGAAATGAATAATGAAGAGAACAAGTTCAAGTATGAACGATATAAAAAATTAGACCCGAACGATTTTCAATGTTACATGAGTACGCTTTATCACTTGCTCATGGCTGCTGTAAGAAGCGGCGACAGGGGACTCATGATTGAATACGTAGATGATATTGCTCTCAGAAGATTTGCCGAAGGATTTCAGCCTTTTACTATTTGTGAAACTCTTGAACTGTTTAAAATAACTTTATTGCATGAATTGAATAATCTCAAGGATCTGGAACAAATGCAGCAGGAAGTTTACGACTATGTCGGGCTTACATTACAACTTGCCCAGGATGAAGTGGAAGATTTATATGACAGACTTCTGCAGAAAATGCCGCCTGAAAAAATAGCCGATTCACCGCTTTTACCGGATTGCAAAGAGCTTCAGCGTATGATAAGACAGTTAAGTGCATTCTACCAAATTGCACCGGATTATGAAAAACGGGAAAAACAATTTCCTGACCTTTCAGAAGTAGGGAAAAGTTAATTGATATAAAACATCAATCCTGAAAACCCGATAATGCATTCTATTCCTTCGGGGTAATTTTATATTTCTTTATCTTACTCTGAAGCGTTGTTGGTTTAACTTTCAGCAATGCAGCGGCTCCATCGGCTCCGTAGATTTTACCATCCGTAAGTGTAAGAGCTTTTTTAATTATTTTTTTTGTTTCTTCATCGAGTGACTGAACCTGTAAATCTGATTCCTCACAATTCTTTTTGTTTTTCTGATTTTTTTCAAAAGTGAGGTGAGCCGGTTTTATCAGTCCGTCTTTACTTAATATTACAGCTCTTTCCAGTGTGTTCTGAAGTTCACGTACATTGCCCGGCCATGATTTTTCTCCCAATAATTTTATTGCTTCGCCGGAAAGATTAAATTTTTGATTACCGAATTTTGCCGAAAGTTTTTCCAGGAAATAATTCGAGAGTAAAAATATATCATCTTTTCTCTCTTTCAATGATGGAAGATTGATAGGAAAAATATTTAATCGGTAAAATAAATCTTCGCGGAATTTTCCTTCCTTCACTTTTGCTTCAAGGTCGACATTTGTTGCGCAGATTATTCTCACATTCGAAGTAATGGTTTTTTCGCTTCCTAATCTTTCAAATGTTCCTTCCTGAATTGCCCGTAAAAGTTTTGGTTGAATTTCGAACGGCAGATCGCCGACTTCATCCAGGAAAAGGATTCCTCCATCGGCTAATTCAAATCTTCCCCGCCGGGATGAAACCGCACCCGTGAAAGCGCCTTTTTCATGACCGAACAATTCACTCTCAGAAAGATTATAATTCAGAGCCGAGCAATTTAAGGTTATGAAAGGTTTTGCTGATCTTTTTGACATGATGTGGACTGCTTTTGCAACTTGTTCTTTGCCCGTTCCTGTTTCACCGAGAATCATAACATGAGATTCAGTTGGAGCAACGAGTTTTATTTTTTCAATTACCTGGAGCCATGCCGGCGACTTGCCGACAAGTCCTTCAACCACCGAAGAAATATCGCCGATGAGAGAATTTCTTTCATAGATGAGAGTCTCTTTTTCATTCAAGAGCGAATCGGTTGCCATTGCCTGAGCCAGTGCGAGCGCGATTAATTTTGATAACGAGTTCGTTATGTTAACTCGTTGTGGAGTAAATATGTCACATTGCCGATTGAACCATCTGGGAATTCCATGGTGACATGAAAATTATCCCTGGAATATTTTCCTTTGTCAGGCATTGATACAGCCCTTACACGCCAAGGAATCCCACCGATCAGAAAGCAGAGAAAA
>CAZEXO010000041.1:0-1354 GCA_964516545.1 uncultured Melioribacteraceae bacterium | reverse complement strand
GCCGATGGTCGAGTGTCATCAGTCCAAGCGTATCTCCATTCACGCGCAGAGGCGCGAGCATACACGAGTGACCGGTCGGTAAATCAACAACGCCTTCATAAGTGTCATGATGGTTTTCATCGTGAGTTTCTTCAACTAATCTAACCTGACCGATATTCATTACTTCCTGAAGGTCAGGGCGGCTCTTCAGGGGAATTTCAAAATGTTTTATGCTTTCCGTTGCTAAAGGACCTCGTGCGAATCGCACTTTCAGATTATTGTCAGCTTCTTTGCTAAGAATAACCGCCATCTCGTATGGAATAATTTCGTTAATGGCGTCAAGAACAATTTCCATCGTTCTTTGGGGCGATAAATAAATCATCTCGTTCTGTAATATTTCTTGTGTAATCATATCTCACCGGCATTTCGTTATTAACGATATATCGTTGGCTAAATAACGAAATATCGTTTGCAGATGCAAGTGAATTTTTCCCCGCGCCTCTAAGACACAGTAAAATAATGACTTAAGATTACTCACCTTCCCGGCATGATGATTGTAATAGTAATAGTAAAATCTTAAAATCGGAGGAAAAAATGAAAACAGAAGTTATGAACGATGCAAAAATTGAAATTGTTGAATTGATGAAAGAAGTATTAGCTGATCAGTTTGTGCTTTATACAAAAGCCAGAAATTATCATTGGAATGTAACAGGTCCACACTTTTTCGGATTGCATGCTACCTTTGAAAAATTATATGATGAACTTGCCGATGATATTGATGAAGTGGCAGAAAGAATTCGCGTGCTCGGTTCAGAAGCTCCCGGTACATTAAAAGAGTTTTTATCACTCACTACCATATCTGAAGAACCTGGAAAATATCCTGACCATATATCTATGGTAAAAAATATTGTAAGTGATCTCGAAACGATAATTGATAAACTAAACTCGGCGGCTCTTAAAATGCAGAATGAATTAAACGATGAAGTTTCGGCAGGAATGTTTTATGGATTGGTAGAAAAATATCAGAAGACGGGCTGGATGTTAAAATCGTTGTTAGAGAAATAAAAGTAATCGGAAATCTTGAAATAAATAATAACAAACTAAAAATTAAACTAAGCACGGAGAATCAAAATGGAAAACAATCAATTTTCAATGCCACGCATAGGCGAACCGGCGCCTGAATTCAAAGCAGTAACAACTCAGGGCGAAATTAATTTCCCGGCAGATTACAAAGGAAGCTGGGTAATTCTTTTCAGTCATCCCGCGGATTTCACACCTGTATGCACTTCGGAATTCATGACATTCGCTACGATGGAAGAACAATTCGCTAAAGCTAATACCAAACTTGTCGGATTATCAGTCGACGGACTTTACA
>CAZEXO010000040.1:0-22627 GCA_964516545.1 uncultured Melioribacteraceae bacterium | reverse complement strand
TCGTATAAAGGTATGGTTGTTTTTAAAGACAGGAATTTAATATACCGGGTTGTGAATGATGTCTTTTGTAACTTTATCGGTAAGAAAGAACACGAGGTGGTTGGTAAAACTGATTACGATATCTTTCCTAAAAATGAAGCCGAGATAAACCGTGAGGGCGATTTAAGTGTTATTAGCTCCAGGCGACCATTGGTTCAGAACAAATTGATTACCGGGAATAAAAAGAAAGAATTTTTAAAAATTGTTACTAATCCCGTTTTTACAGAGCTTGGTGAATTCGAAGGAGTACTAATTTCAAGTTATGACATATCTGAAGCTTACGAAACTGAGGTGACCGGATTTGATACACACATGAAAATATTGACGCAGAGTAGTAATGGATTTGTGACTATTCAAAATACTCTTGGGCAGGTTTTACAACTTAACAAAACCGGTGAGAATGAAAGTGATGTTGTTACTGACTCGGCGTTGGAGGAATTGAAAAAAGTATATCCGGACGATGATGAGCAATCAATATTCGAAGAAACCATTGAAGCAGGGGAAGTGTTTTCAGAAAGAATTATCCAGTTATATAAAGATAAAGTAGTTCCGGTAGAAATTTATTCGAAGCTGGTTGATTACAAAAACCAACCGGCTGTTCTGAGTGTTGTGAGAGATATTTCAGAAAGAAAAAATGCTGAGAAACTCCTGAAACTGAAAGTGGAGGAACAATCTATAATTCTAGACAATATAGAACTGCAAGTATGGTTCTTAATTAATGCAAGTACATACGGCATCGTAAATAAATCTCATGCTGAATTTATTGGGAAAGAAAAGGATTTAATCGAATATAAAAATCTCTTCGAAGTATATGATAAAGAAACTGCGGAAAAAATTATTCATAGTAATCTCGAGATTTTTGATTCTAAAAAACAATTACGTTTTCAGGAATGGGTTGCACCCGCCGGTGGTGAAAAACGATTATTGAATATCGTTAAGACACCAAAACTGGATATGAATGGAAATGTAGAATTAATCTTATGCACCGCGGAAGATATAACAGAAAGATATAATGCGGAAGAAGAACTTAAAAAATACCTTGAAGAACTTTACGAGACTAAGGACCTCATGGAGGAGAAAGCGTTTGATCTCGTTCAGTTGAACCTAAAACTGGAAGAATCGGAAGAGGAATTGAGAAAATTGAATGCAAGCAAGGATAAATTCTTCTCGATAATTGCGCACGATCTTAAAAGCCCGTTTACAGCTTTGCTGGGCTATACGGATATTCTTGTTAATGATTTTAACGAATTGAGCAGTGAGGAAATTCAGGAATTTATATGTTCGCTTCACGAAACTTCAAGAAATGTTTTCCAATTGCTGGAAGGTTTGCTTAGTTGGTCTCGAATTCAAACCGGAAGAATGCCTTATGAACCCGAAATCTTTGACCTTTTCGAAGTGGGCGAATTGGTTGTTAAATTGTTCGGGAAAAATGCCGAGAGAAAAAATGTTCTTTTAACAAATAAAATTAAACCTAACACCGAAATTTTTGCTGACAAAGAAATGATGAATGGAGTAATTCGCAATCTTGTCTCTAATGCAATTAAATTCACACCATGTGAAGGAAGCATAACCATAAAGTCAAAAGATATTGGAGAGTGTTATGAAATCAGCGTGTGTGACACTGGTGTGGGAATATCTAAAAATGATATTGAAAAACTTTTTAAAATAGATGTTCACCACACAACTAAAGGTACACATGACGAAATGGGAACCGGTATTGGTCTGATTTTATGCAAGGAGCTTATCGAAAAGAATTTCGGTACTATCTGGGTTGAAAGTGAGTTGAACAAAGGCACAAAATTCATCTTTACTATTCCTAAAGCAAAAAAATAAATTCCGGGTTATTGTCTCTGTCCGGAAACATCCTCCACCGGCAATTATCTTATTGAAGAATTCATACCACTTAAAAAAATACCAGTTACCTCAAAAAAACACAAAAATATTTTAGCACTCAAGAAGACCATTAAGGTAATATTTCATTCCATGAAAATTATTCGCATTTTGCGGAGGAAGATTAAATTTATTTATTACATGCTAAAGCGGGGAAAAATTATGCCCGAAAATACTATCGATGAATTAATTAAAAAGAACCCGATCGCCTTTGATGCGGAAAGAAAAAACACGGTAATTATTTTAGCTGCCGGTCATGGCAAAAGAATAAAATCGAATACCTCAAAAATGTTGCATGAAATTTGGGGGAAACCAAGTGTTCTGAGAGTAATTGAAGCTTCACAAAGAACTTTTGGTGAAGATGCGAATTTAATTGTTGTTGTCGGCGTGAAAGCTCCGGATGTTATCTCTTCGCTTTCTAAAAGTGTTAAAGCGAGTTATGCTTATCAAAGTAAACAAAATGGAACAGGTCATGCAGTTCAGATTGCTCTGGAAAAGATTCCGACAGAGAATTATTCGGGTAACATTTATGTACTTCCCGGCGATATGGGACTTATTGATTACGAATCACTTGATGATTTCCGCGCCGCTTTTGAAAAATCTGATAACGATATGATGGTTTTAACAGGTATTTATGAAGGGGATATTTCCGAGAATTCTTATGGACGCATTATCAGGGTTCCGGTGAAAGAAACCAATGGAAATCCGTCAGGCCATGATTTTGGAAAAGTAATAGAAATAATTGAGTACAAGGATATTAGAAACCTGAAAGATGATGATTCTTATATCGCCGAATACAAAGGGAAAAAATACGCTTTTGGGAAATCCGAACTCATCGCTAATAATGAATATAATTCAGGAGTTTTTGCCTATAAATATGACCATCTCAAAAAACATATTTCGGCTTTGGATAACAATAATGTCCAACAGGAAATTTATCTGACAGACCTGATTGCATTATTCAATAAGAATGGATTAAAAGTTGGAGCGATTTCTCCAAAATACCAGCATGTTATCATGGGATTTAATAATAAATCCGTGTTGATGGAGATGAATTCAATTGCGCGTGAATTAATTCATAAAAAAATAAAAGATATTGTTACAATTAAAGACCCTGACGATTTTTTCATCTCAGAGGATTTAGTTGAGGATTTAATTCGACGTGATGCTGAAGGAGAAATACTTGACATTACTCTGGAGCGCGGAGTTTTTCTTGGACATGGTACCAAACTTGGGACTAATATTCTATTGGGTAAAGATGTGAAATTGACAGGTGAAGTTACGGTAGGAGATAATTGTATTATTGATGACTTTTCTGTTATTGAAGGGAAAGTAAGTATAGAAAATAACTCACGTATAAAAAAGTTCTCTGTTATAACAAAGTAAATTTCCTGCAGTGAAAAGGAAGAAGATAGAAACCTACACACAAAAAGCGATACTACCGTAAGTAATATCGCTCTTTTTGATTACTATCTATAAACTAATCTTTCAGACTGTTAACGAAACGAGTTAAAGAGGATTTTCTTCTTGCAGCTGTATTTTTGTGTATTCTACCCTTACTAACAGTTTTATCAATAAAGGACACAGTCTCAATTAATAATTTTTGAGCCTCATCTTTTTTCTCGAGGGAATGAACTTTTTTAATCAATGTTCTGATTTTAGATAATGCAGCTTGATTTCTTTGTCTTCTTTTTTCCGAAGATTTAATTCTCTTTTTTGCCGACTTATGATGAGCCATTCTTTTACCTAATTTTTTATACGAAAGATTTCAAATATAGCTCTCTGAGTCGTATAAATCAAACAGTTGAGCGAATTTTTAGTAAAATTAGTCTCTCTTACCTTTAATAAGTTGAATTATCTTCCTATTTTTGCCAGTTAATTAGAATACGATATCTCTTTTGAGTTAAATTTGCTAAAGATTAATGAAATATTTCATTCTATACAGGGGGAAGGAAGCGCTGCCGGATTGCCTTGTATATTTATAAGGTTAACTTACTGTAATCTGCGTTGTTCATATTGTGATACTGAATATGCCTTTTATGAAGGAAAAGAATATTCGGTTGAGGATATTATCACCATTGTGAAAAACTATGGCTGCAATCTTGTCGAAATTACCGGAGGCGAACCTTTAATGCAAAATGAGTCCCTGGATCTCCTTCGGCACCTCTGTGATGAAAATTTCTCAGTTATGTTGGAAACAGGAGGCAGTCTGCCCATTGAAAACGTAGACCGACGCGCGAAAATTATTATGGACTTAAAATGTCCTTCAAGCCGAATGGAAAAAAAGAATCTTTATTCAAATATCAGTCATCTAAAACCTGAAGATGAAGTGAAATTTGTTATCGGAGACCGTGAAGATTATAACTGGGCAAAAAAAATTATTGATGAATATAATCTGTTTGACAAATGCAGCATATTATTTTCTCCGGTTTTCAACAAGATTGAACCCAAAGAAATTGCGGAGTGGGTACTGAAAGATAATTTGAAAGTACGGTTTCAGCTTCAGTTGCACAAGTATATTTGGAAACCTGATACAAGAGGAGTGTAATGAAAATTGCTAAAGAATTCAGATGGGAAATGGGTCATCGGTTGACATTTCATGATGGTAAATGTAAAAATCTTCACGGGCATTCTTATAAAATGATGGTTGAATTTGACGGAGAACCTGATAAGAATGGAATGGTGGTTGATTATTATGAAGTTAAAAAAATTGTCGAACCAATTGTTGATGAACTGGATCACAGTTTTGTTGTATATGATAAGGATACAGAACTTATAGAAATTCTTTTAAAACTAAAGTCACAGATGATTATCATTCCTTTTGAATCAACAGCCGAAAATCTTTGTCAGTATTTCCTGAAAAAAATTGCAGAAATGAAATTACCGAAAAATGTATTCGGAATTAAAGTAAGGATTTTCGAAACAGAAAACACTTACGCAGAAGAAGAACTCAAGATTAATCAGTAAGAGAAGATTTAAGCTCTGTTACTTTTTTGATAATTTCCGGAAGTATTTCCCCTGATTTACCAATCAATGATAAATCAGCCTGGCGTGAAAATTCTGTTTCTTCAATATTAATTTCCACGACAAATGCTCCTCCTTGTTTCGCTGAATAGGGAATATAAGCTGCGGGATAAACCACTGCCGATGTACCGACAACAAAACAAATGTCACACTTTGCCGCTGCCGATTCCGATTCTTCAAAAACTCCCTGGGGAAGCATCTCGCCAAACCAAACTACATCCGGACGAATAAGCCCGTTGCATTTTAAGCATCTGGGCACTTTCTCACCAGTTCCTAATTTTATCATGTCATAATAACTGTTGCAGTCCACACAAAAATTTCGTTCAATATTACCATGCAGCTCAAGTATTAATTTACTGCCAGCCCTGCGATGCAGGTTATCAACATTTTGGGTGACGACAGTTACCTTTCGGTAATATTTTTCAAATTCAGCGATGGCATAATGCCCGGAATTTGGTTGAGTCTCGTTTATTATTTTTCTTCGGTACTGATACCATTCCCACACCATATCCGGATTTCTCATAAACGCGCTGAAGCTGGCGAGTTCCTCCGGCTTAAGTTTTTTCCATAAACCATTTTCACCGCGGAAAGTAGCTATGCCGCTTTCCGCTGAAATTCCGGCACCGGTGAAAAACAATATTGAATTAGCATTTGCTAATTTACTGATGAATTCTTCTTTGAACTGCAATTCACTTCCTCTATCTGATTTTTACTCGTCGTATTTCAACCATTCCTGAGTGCGGTGGAAAAACAATAAGTAACCGCGTACCTGTAATTTTCCGTTTTCAACCCATAATTTACAGTCATATACTTTCCCTTTCTTCGGATCAAGAATTTCACCGTCATCATACTCGTCGCCATCCTGTTCAAGTCCTGTGAGAATTTCCATTCCGACTAATTTTTTCATGTATCTTGGATCATCTTCATCGCATTTGTCACAAACCGGATCAGGGTCTTCACCTGCTTTTCGGAATAGTTTAATTATTTTACCATAATATTTACCGTCACTTTTTTTGAAAATTTCCACAACGGATTTTTCTTTACCTGTTTCGTCGTCAATAGTTTTCCATTTCCCGACAATAGATTTGCTGTCCTGAGCCTGGCTTAAAATTGAAAATGCAAGCGCAACAATAGTGAGAAACATAATTCTGAACAATGTTGATGATTTCATATAACCCTCTTTTGTTAGTCAAATAATGTGGTTTTGTTTTCCTCTTCTGATTCGTCAGTTATGTAAAGTGATGTGTTTGCTAAAGGTAAAAAACGCGTCCATTTATTTCCCGGTTTTCGGTCAAGCTCAATGGCGTTTTTATATGCATTTGCTTTTGCGCTAAGTTCATCAGCATGATATAAAATAATTGCCTCAAGCGTTTTGGGTTCTACCGGTGAAGCATATTCAAGTTTGCCCTGATGACTAAGAATTAAATGAATAAGTTGATTCTTCAGGTCGTCAGGAAAATCCTTAATACCATCAATAATTTTTTCTACAAAAGAAGCTGCAATTACAATATGTCCCAATAATTTTCCTTTATCAGTGTAGTCGAAATTATTCTCGCTGGAAAGTTCCTCGGTTTTTCCGAAGTCGTGAAGAACTGCTCCGGCAATAAGCAAATCATGGTTTACTGAAGAGTGAAATTCACACATGAGTTCACATATCTTTATGATTTCAAGAGTGTGTTCCAACAAACCATGAAGATAAGAATGATGCCATGACTTTCCCGCAGGAACGCGAATGTATTTTTCGAAATAATCATTCTTGAGAATAGTATCAAGCAGCTTTCTTAAATAAGCGTTTTTAACTGAGTCAATTCTTTCGTTAAGTTCTGAAATCATTACGTCAAGGTCGCGAGAAGATTTCGGCATAAAATCATCAGGACTAACATTATCAACGGGTTCTGTAAGACGAATTTTATCGATAATAATCTGAATTTGTCCCAGGTATTCATCCGCTTTCCCAGAAATTTTAATAACTACTCCGGGTTTAAGATCGTTAAGAAGATTTTCAAAATTATCCCACATTTTGGCCGGTAGTATTGCACTGTTATCACGCAGCTCAAGATTCAGATAACTTTTCCCGGTCTTAGCTGATTTGATTTCGATTTTTGATAACACGCAAAAATGAAGTATTTTTTCCCCGGATTTAATTTCCGAAAAACTTTTTTGTTCAATCATGTCGTATTTCATTTTTTGTTCTGAAAAATATTCTGAAACTCAATCGCTTTATTTCACCTTTTTTACAACGTTTGTTGAAGTCAGCCGAACAATAACAGAACGATTCAGCATATCTATTGAAATAGCCAGGTTTCGTTCATCTCTGGAAACATTAATGATAACACCCTCAACATCTCGGAAAGGACCATCAACCACTTTTACAACTTGTCCTGTATGAAGCTGATTAGAGATAAAAACTTCAGGATTGTTTTCCATCAGTCTTTTTAAGCTATCTATCTGCCAATCGGGAATCACAGCCGGTTTTCCTTCAAAAGTAATACTGCGAACAACAGCATTTTGCTCAAGTGAAATTAATCTTTCTTTTTCATTAGCGCGGATAAAAATATACCCCGAAAATAAAGGTTCTTTCACCTTCTTTTTCCTGTCGCTCCATTGCTTAAATTTTGTAACTGTTGGCAGATAATTTTCAATTCCCATAGTGGTAATCTGTTCTTCAGCTTTAAACTCGGCTCTTGGTTTCGTATAGAGTGCGAACCATTTTTTATTCATATCTACTTTAATCCCCGAAAAAAATGATTATGGTAAAGTACGCGAAACTCTTTGAACGAGTTCATCGTAATCGAGAGGTTTATTCATCAACTCAGTTACGCCCAGATTATGATACCTGGTTTTGATTTCGTCATTAAAAATTGCAGAAATAACAATAACCGGTATATGTGCTTCTCTGTTCCTGATTGCTTCGAGAAATTGAATACCATTCATTAATGGCATATCATGATCTGTTATTATCAGGGATGGAATAACGTTATTTAAAATTTTTATGGCATCATAACCATTATCTGATTCGATGATAGAAAAGTCCGGATAAACTTCACTTATTTTTTTCTTATAGAGTTTTCGTGTATCCTTATCATCTTCTATCAACAAAATAATGTTTTTTGCTTCCGGAAGAACCACGTGAAATTCACTCCCTTCATTAACACTTGAATATAACCAAATCTTTCCATTATGTTTTTCTATTATTTCGTGCACTAATGTTAATCCAAGTCCGGTACCTTTTTCTCCGTTTGTCCCTTCGCGAATAAATTTTTCGTCAATCCTGAAAAGTTTATGATGCTGATCCTCAGGAATGCCAATTCCGTGGTCTTTGAAAATAATCTCAATTTTTCCCGGTGAAAAAATATTTGCCGTAATTTCAATAAGACTTCCTTTTTCCGAAAATTTAACAGCGTTGCTCAATAAATTCGTAACAGCCAGTTCGATATATCGTTCGTCCGCTTCTACATAAAATTTCGGATCGATATCGACGGAAACCTCAATGTTTTTTCTCATTGCTTCACCGGTGAGCGATGAAATGCAATTTGAAATCATGGACTTTAAATTTAATCTCGCGAATTCAATTTTAACTCTGCCAGTCTGCAACCGCGACCAGTCGAGTAAATTGTTAATCATCTGGAGCTGTGATTTTGAAGCATCATAAATAAACTGAAGATATTCTGTTTGTTCCTCATCCGAAAGATTATGTTCATTCATCAGTATCTCAGAAAAACCCAGAAGTGTTGTAAAGGGCGATCTTAAATCATGACTAACAATGGAAATGAATTTATCTTTGGCGGAATTTAATTCCTGTAATCTATTAGTTTCATTAACCAGTTTGGTCTCAATATTTTTCAGGTCGGTAATATCCACGGCAATTTTATTGAGTTTGAAAATTATTCCATTGTCATTTCTAGTGGTTTTGATTTTTTCTTTCAGCCAGATCATCTCACCTGACCTGGTTATGAGCCGGTAAATAATCTGGGCCGTTGAACGATTATAGTTATTTTCCAGATCAGCATGAACAGACTTAAATGCTTCAATATCCTCTTCAAAAATAAGAGAAATATATTGCCCGGGCAGCGAATCGATTTCCGCCTGCGTATACCCTGTGATTGATAAAACAGAGTCTGAATAATAGGTCTTGTCTCCCTCCGGATATCGGTAGGTTACCGACCAGAGAAAATCATCAAGACTTTCCTGAAAATCTTTAATACTGTTTTTGTCCGGGTTATCTGAATTCATTACGCAATTGAACTTATGTATTTTTGGAAAATATTAAATTTTTAGAAAGAATACCATAATTACTATTTTTCACATTTTTTACTCAAATTGAAACCTGTAAGTATAAAATAATGTTGTGCCCCTAAAAAGGAATAATATGAAAAAAATAATTCTGCTTTTAATGATAATCTTTTCCTTTATTTCAGCTCAGTCGCAGAGAGGTTCGATAACAGGAAAAGTTGTAGATAAATTAACCCGTGAACCAATAATCGGGGCTAATGTTATTATTATTGGTACGGATATTGGCTCAGCCGCTGATATAAATGGTGAATTTTCGATTGATAATCTTCCGGTCGGCAATTATCAGATCAGAGTTACTTCAATCGGGTATTCTTCTTCGGTTAAAACTGATATAATCGTTTCCACTTCACGTCCGCCATATATAATTATTGAATTGATGGAAGCTGTTATTGAACTGGAGGGTGTAACAGTAAGCGCTGATTATTTCGAAATGGATCCGACCGAAATGAACAGCATCACAAGTTTTTCTTATGAAGAAGTCAGACGTGCGCCCGGTGGACTTGAAGATGTTGTAAGGGCATTATCGATATTGCCCGGAGTTGCTCAGGTTAGCGCAGGACGTAATGACCTTGTGGTAAGAGGCGGTGCGCCTTCAGAAAACTTATTCATTGTTGACGGATACACAATACCTAATATCAATCATTTCGGAACTCAAGGCGCAACCGGCGGTCCGCTTAGTTTTATTAATCTGGATTATATTTCTAATACAACATTTTCAACCGGCGGGTTTTCTGCCGCTTACGGCGATAAACTGAGTTCGGTTCTTACAATTGATCTAAGAGAAGGTCGTAAAGATCGTCTTGGAGGAAAGGCAACTATTTCAGCCAGTCAGTTCGGACTCAATCTTGAAGGACCTCTTTCAGGAAAAGGTAATTTTCTATTTTCAGCACGAAGAAGTTATCTCGATTTCATATTTACAGCCGCGGGGTTTAATTTTATTCCCGAATACTGGGACTTTCTGGGAAAGGCTGTTTACGAGATTGACAGTCATAACAAATTTTCTTTCATGTTCATAAGCGCCCTTGATAATGTTAAATACAATAATGACGATGCCGAGGATATATATGATAACTCAAGAATACTCGGCAGCGATCAGATTCAATATTTGATTGGCGCATCCTACCGACATCTCTTTAAGCAAGGATTTTTTACCCTCAGGTTCAGCCGGAATTTTGTTGATTATGATTTCGCTCAAAGAGATACATTATTAAACCCAATTTTTCTAAACAGATCACTCGAAGCTGAAAATGAACTTAAGGGTGACATGGTTCTGAAATTATCCTCGACTTCCGAACTCGATCTTGGTTTGTCGGCAAAAATTATTGATTTCAACACTGATATAAAATTTTCTCAGTTTCTTACAACTTTTGGCGATACACTGGAAATGACAGAATTAAAAGCTGATGAGAGTTATATGAAACTTGCTGCGAACGTGCAATTTACTGATGTAATTTTTCACAGACTTAGATACAGCATCGGAGGGAGAATCGATTTCTTTAATGGTATTAACAACGAATTCACATTCAGTCCTCGTTTCTCAACTTCGTACATGATCGATGAGCTAACGAGTCTCAACTTAAGCGCGGGTATTTACCGACAGTTTCCTTCTTATATCTGGTTAACGGCATCTGCTTCTAATAAAAATCTGCAGCCGGTTAAAGTCAATCAATACATACTCGGGCTTGAGAGATTATTACGTGATGATGTGAGAATCAAACTTGAGGGATACTATAAAGAATACAGTAATTATCCGGCAAGTGAATTACGCCCTTATCTCGTTCTTGCAAATACTGGTGTCGGTTATGCAGGAGCTAACGATAATTTTTCAGGCTTCGGTTTGGAATCATTAATCAGCGCCGGTAAAGGAAATGTTCGCGGATTTGAATTATCAATGCAGAAAAAAGCCGCCGATACTCCTTATTATGGAATATTGAGTCTCACTTACAGTGAATCCAATTTTACGGCTATTGACGGAATTGAACGACCGGGCGCCTATGATCAACGCTGGATATTAAATGCAAGTTCAGGTTATATCTTTAATGAAAAATGGGAAGCCAGTATAAAATTCAGACTTGCAACCGGAAATCCTTACACTCCTTTTAGTGAAGGCGGTTCGCAAAGTCTGGAAAATTATCTTGCCGAAAGATTTAAACCGCTTCATAGTCTCGATGTAAGGTTTGACAGGAAATGGAATTTTGATAGCTGGAAATTGATATTGTATGTTGACGTACAAAATATTTACAACAACAAAAGGTCGAATAACATAAGTTATAATTACAGAGAAAACAAAGTTGAATCAGGTTCTAATCTTGGAATATTTCCCACAATAGGTTTAAGCGCGGAGTTTTAATTCCTCCTGTTATGTGTTTGACTTAGTTGAAATATCCAACTCTTCCATTTTTCTGTACAATGATGAAAGCCCGATATCCAGGGCTTTCGCCGTTTCATCCTTATTATAATCGTACTTTTTCATGGTTTTGATAATATGCTCGCGTTCAAAACTTTTAATGGCTTCTTTCAGTGAATCGGGGAAAATGTAATTATCCATGTTTCCTTTAACATAATCTGAAAGATCGTCAATCGTGATAATTTCACTGTTAGTAAAAATCACGGATCGTTCAATTATATTTTCAAGTTCTCTTACTCCTCCCCGCCAGTCGTGTGTTAATAATGCCTTCATGGCTTCATTATCGATGCCGAGAATTTTTTTCCCCATTTCATTGCAGTATTTTTCCACGAAATGATTTGCCAAAACGGGAATATCATCTTTCCTTTCATTGAGAGAAGGCAGCTTAATTTCAACTACATTCAAGCGATAATAAAGGTCCTCGCGGAATTCGCCATTCTGTACTTTTTCAAAAAGATTTTGATTTGTAGCGGCGAGAATTCTCACATCTGTGCGGATCGGTTTCGTTCCACCGACTGGTAAAAATTGTTTCTCTTCAAGCGCGCGTAATAATTTCACCTGAAGATTTAAGGGCAGGTCGGCAATCTCATCAAGAAATAATGTTCCTCCTTCCGCCACTTTAAAAAGTCCCTGTTTGTCATCTACTGCTCCGGTGAATGATCCTTTTTTATGACCGAACAATTCACTCTCAATTAAATTCTCCGAAATAGCCCCGCAGTTAATCGGAAGGAAAATATTATTCGCACGTTTACTTTTCATGTGTATCGCTTTAGCCGCGAGCTCTTTTCCCGTTCCGCTTTTCCCGATGATTAAAACATTGCTGTTTGTTTGGGCAACTCTTTCAATCAATTCAAAAACTTTTTTCATGGGTTCGCTTTTCCCGATGAGTTTCTGAAAACCCTCGCCGGCCGAAAAACGTGATTTTAGTAATTTGTTTTCAAGTGTAAGTTTTTTGTAATCAATCATCCGGTTAATGCGGAATAATACTTCATCAAATTCAACCGGTTTGATCAGGTAATCATAAGCGCCTAAACGTAAGGCATCCACCGCGGTTTGAACTGAGGCGTAAGCCGTCATCATAATAAAAAAAGTTGATGGAGTTATTTCCGAGGCTTTTTTCAATAACTCGATGCCGTCAAGATTCGGCATTTTTATGTCGGAGATAACAATATCGAATTCATCAATTTTTAATTTTTCTAATGCCTCCGCGCCGTCGCCGGCAATATCTGCTGAAAAATCCTCGTCTTCAATTACCATTTTTAATGAATCACGAATAGCTTTTTCGTCATCAACTATTAATATTTTACCTTTCATCATGCCTCTATTCATTACTGTTTTCAATCGGTAATTTAACTGTAAACGTACTCCCGGCGTTCAATTTACTTTTAACAATAATTTCACCCTCCGATCGTCTTACGATGCCGTAACTTACTGAAAGTCCCAGTCCGGTTCCTTTGCCAACATCTTTTGTCGTAAAAAACGGATCGAATATTTTTTTCTTTATTGTTTCGTCCATTCCGCAGCCGTCATCGCTGATATCGAAGTAGAGAAAGTTTTTATCAAAATACGATTTGATGGTTACAGTTCCTTTTCCCTCGATTGCATCCAGCGCGTTTATCATAATGTTTACAAAAACCTGAAGCATTTGGTCTGGAACAAGATTAATTTTTGGCAATTCCGGCGCAAGTTCTATTTGAAATTTAACATCTCTTACACGTTTGTCGTATTTCACAATTCCGATTGCCGTTCTTAAAACATCCGTAAGGTCTGTGTAGGATTTTTCTTGTCGCGGCGGACGTGAAAAATCAACCAACTCACGAACGATTTTCGAAATCCTGTCGATGTTTTCTTTTATGTTAGCTAATTGTTCGAAGTAAAATTCATCAGAAGTTTTACGCTGAAGCATTTGCACTAATGACGAAATTGAAGCGAGCGGATTTCCGATTTCATGCGCGATGCCGGCTGCCATCTGACCGATGACCGCTAATTTTTCCGACTGGTCAACCTGCTGTTGTAACTTTTTTACCTCAGTAAAATCTTTAATGATAACAATCCGCCCCTCGTATTCGTTATTTTCACTGCGTAGTTTTGTTACGCTAAGTTTTACGGATACTATTCTGTCGTCTTTGGTTTTTCTTTCCGTCTCAAGAATTTTGATAAACCCTTTCTCTCTTACTTCCTTCGTGATGTATTTTAATTCATCAATATATTTTTTATCATATGGAAGCAATAAAGTTGAAGGTCTGCCTTTTACTTCTTCTTCAGTGTAACCGAAAAGTTTTCTTGCACCCCGGCTCCAGGCAATAAAATTTTCATTACTGTCAATCATCATTATTGCTGAATCGGATGCGTGAAGAATATTCGTAAGGTATTGCTGACTCAATTCAAGTTTGCTTGCAAGCCTGTCTCTGTCGTTTTCCAGTTCCTTCATCTGGGTATCCTGATGCAGCATTCCGTAACGGGCATAAACCTGTTCAATAATCTCGTCAAAGAATCCCAGTATGAGAACCATATCCAGTTCCTGCGTTTCTTCAGATTCAACAACCGATAAAAAAGCGTAACGTGCCCGGCTGAATATCTGACTTATTTCAAGCAGGTTGAGATTAGCCTGAGCGAAAAGATTATAAATATCAATCAGGTATTGATCGGCTGAATAGTAATCTGCAGTTTCTATAACTTCAATAAAAGTATTGAGGGAATTACTGACAAGCATTTTTATTTCTTCAATTGAGAGTTTTTCGCTCAATTCCCCGGCAATCTTATCCGTCCAGTTGTCAACAAGTCTGTCAAAATGTTTTTTTAATAAATCCAGTAGAATATTTTTCATGTAATCCGCGATCTAAATTTTAATTATGAATTTATCCGACAGGCATAATTACGAATGATAATGATTATTGCCGGAAACAAAAATAAATGGCATATTGAGAATAAAAATCTCTTCAAAAATAGTCATTGCCACTTTTATTTGAAAGACAACAGTTCTTGTTAATTACCTTTGCTAAAAAGGAACTAAAGTTTAACATATATGTTAAAAGAAAAGTTTTTAACTCCGGAGTTAACATGAAAAAAATAATGTTTGTTTTACTCGTTATCAGTTTCTGTAATATTTTCTTCGCTTCAGAACTAATCGTAAAATCGGAATTAAAAGATGTGAAAGTATTTCTAAGGGGCGCTGAGCTTAATCACTCCGCGGTTTTTGATTATTCGAAAGGGACTAATAGAATAATCATCAGCGGGTTAGCGGATAATGTTGATGAAAACAGCCTCAACATTAAGGGAAAGGGCAATTTTATGATCCTTGAATCCAGGCTCAGCCGAAATTACCTGGTTGAAAAAGAAAAATCTGAAGCTATAAAAATGCTGGAAGATTCTCTCGATCTCCTGCAAAATGAAATTGACCTTCTGAACTCAGATATTCAGGTTAGTCAGTCGCAGATTGATCTTATTCAATCCAACAAAAATCTGGGCACTGAAACAAAAGCTCCTTCTGTTACAGAGATAAAAAACATGCAGGAATTTTTTAAGCGTGAACTGACCAGCCTTAATAAAGATATCATCAAATCGAACACAGCTATTAAAAATAAGAACGAAAGAAGAGAAAAAATAAAAGTGCAACTTGAAGAGATGCGGGGTAATTTTACGAAAAGCTCCAGTGAAATTATTGTCAGCATTCTATCTGAAGGAAAAGGAAAAGGTGAACTCGAGATTAAATATTTCACCCATTCCGCGGGATGGAAAGCCGCATATGATATAAGAACAGAGAGTATTAAATCTCCTATTCAGCTTAGCCAGAAGGCGCTCATCTGGCAAAAAACCGGCGTTGACTGGAAAGATATGAGTATAGCTCTTTCAACAGGCAACCCGTCAATCAGCAGCTCTATTCCTAATCTTTATACCTGGAATCTCGATTTTTATCCTGAGCCAGTGTTATCCAAAAGAGACAAAACTTTTGATACCGCAGCCGGAGCAGAACAGCATTCCATTAACCAACAACTATCCAGTCACACCATACGAAACATTGTATCTTCCGAGGTGATTGAAGTTTTTACCTCGCAATTAGCCCACGAATTTGTAACACCAGTTAAATATACAATTCCCTCAGACGGAAAAGAAAACATGGTGTTGCTTAAAGATTATCAGATTGAAGCGAGTTATTCTTATTATGCCGCTCCTAAACTCGACCAACAGGTTTATCTTATGGCTAAAGTAAAAGACTGGGGAAACAACCCCATAATTCCCGGTAGCGCTAATATATTTTTTGAAAACACTTATGTGGGAAATACATATTTATCCCTGAACGACACCGAAGAGGAAATAAAAATTTCTCTGGGACGGGATCCGAATGTTTCCGTTAAAAGGGAAGAGGTAAAAGATTTCTCAGAAGATAAATTTTTAAGCAGCGACATTGAAAGGAAATTTGCCTACAAACTGATGGTGAAAAATAACAAAAACACGGCTATTGATTTTATACTTGAGGATCAAATTCCTATTTCAAACCAGGAAGATATCGAAGTGGAAATTCTTAACATTGACAATGCGAAGACGGACAAAGATACCGGCAAACTAACCTGGCAATTTAAGCTGGATCAGAATTCATCGACGGAAAGGAATTTGTCTTTTAGCGTCAGGTATCCCGGACAAAAACGAATTCAGGGATTATGATTTTGTAAAGAAATGTTTTTTGGGTTGCCGGGAGTAAATAGTTTTGAAAAAATTATTACCCCGGCGCCGAACATAACGTACATATCGGCAAGATTAAAAATACCTGTACTAAGTCCCGCAAGTTTGAGTATTATAAAATCAACAACATAACCGTCGTTAAATATTCTGTTGATTAAATTGCCCAGTCCTCCACTTAAAAAAAGTATGAAAGCATAATATTCTAACCGCCGTAAATCATTTTTGTATATCAGATAAAACGTAAGCACCAGTAGTAAAACTCCGATCCCGATTCTGAAGATGACAAATTTTATTGTGTCGGAAAGTTCATCGCCAAAACTCAGCATCCCGCCGCTGTTCTCGGCATAAAGTAAAGTAATTTTTCCGTCAAGAATAGTCTGAGGAGATTTTCCCTTCAGCTCTTTTTCAGCAATATTTTTCGTTGTCAGGTCGCAGGCTACGAGGAGAGACAAAGAAGTAACAAGTAATAATATTTTTCTTTGAACACACAAAACTTATTTCTGTTAACCTTTCAGCCAGGCTGCTGCTTCATCATAGGATGTAAAAGTGCAAATGTTAAACCCGGCATTTTTAAGAACCGTAATTACAAAATTATGGGAAGTGTCTCCCTCGTTTACCAGTATTGCTAATTTTCTTGCCCTGTCAGCGCTGTTCACGAGTTCGTCTTTGTATCCAAAGTTATAATTTTGAATGACAGAGGATTTATTAATCGCGTCTCTTACGTCAAGAAGACAACAATTAATTTCATGTTCCATCCCGAAGTCTCTTGAGGCAATTATGTATTCTTTACAATTTTCGGATGTTATATCGCCATGAACTTCAGTTGTGTAAAACTTTCCTGATTCCGAAGCAAATATTCTGTAATTCATTTTCATATTACCGGTTACCATTATTTTGAGGACTAAAAATAATAATTTTCAGGAAATATTAACAATCCACAATTTTAACCGGTAATTTCTCGCCGATCGGTTTAAGAAGATTTTGCTCCGCATCAAAAATATAAATAATACGATTTAGGATCTGAAATAACATAAACAAAAACCCGCAGAATTATTTCAGGAGATTCATTTTGCCGATATATCTTTCTCCGCCAATTTTCAAGGAGTAAAAATAAATTCCGCTTGCTACAGAATTACCGGACTCATCTTTACCTGACCAACGTGTGAAATAATTGCCTGACGGGAGAATGCTCTTAACCAACGTCGTAACCTTCTGACCAAGGTAATCATAAATAGTCAGTTCAGCCATTTGATTTGCCAGTGATGAGGGAACCGTGTAGTTAATTATTGTACCGTTATTAAAAGGATTTGGATAATTGGAAGCGAGGATAAATGATTCCGGGATTGAAAAATCGGTGTTATCATTTTCAATTCCTGTTATTAACTGTAAGCCGGGTCCGGGTGTTTTTCCTTCTCTGTCTGCAATGAAAATATTTACCCAGTCGGGACGCGCGGAAAGTTCAAGATATTCATCTTTCCATTCACTGTCGGATAACCTGCGGAAGTTTGTTGTTGTATATTCATGATAACTCATAACCGGACCAATAAATGCAACATTTTCACCGCCCGGAAGGCTGGTTGTTATCACAGCCATATTTACATATCCGGTGCCTGCATGTTTAACCCAGCCAACGGTTGCACCGAATTCATCTGTTGGCGCCGTGTGATAATCAACAACCACTCTGTCTTCCTTCAATAATCCATCTTCATAATTTATAGGGAAATACAGGTCGGAATACCATCCATCGTAAGAACCGCCGCACATATACGGATCATCCGAAAGCATACATCTCAAAAAATACTTTTCGTTTTCTGAAAAAGGAACTCCGGTCAATTCCTTCGTCGCTATTGTTTCCAACGTATCGGTTATATTTCTGAATCTATTGAAAAAATTATCAATCCTTTCTTTGAAATTATTATTTGAGAAATTAACTGCTGATATTTTTTCAGAGACAGTTGATGCCAGCTTGCTCATCCTTCTGAAAAATTCCGGAACAGGTTCAACGAAACTATACGGATAACTACAGACTTCACCGCCGGTATAAGACTGTTTCGCGTAAAGCAGATTATCGTGGCGCAGCTCAGCCCAGCCTGCAAGTTGTGTGTTCATTTTATGCTGCCACCAGGCTGCTGTCTGCATAAATGACGGAAGATTTTCTCTGTCAGCCGGTGGATTAAGAGCTCTTAGGGAATTCAACCAGGAATTATAAATAGATTTATTCCAGAACGTTTCATCGTGTCCGTCAATGAGATAACGTAACCCGGCGAGGTTGGAAGAGTATTTATATTTTTCGAGTTCATCGGTTAACAATTGAGCGGCGGCATCATTGCCAAGAGCGAAAAGAATATCAAGCGTTGAGGGAAGCATTCTTTTTACTGATTCACCTTCGGATTTTATTTTGTCAAAAACAACATTTCCGGTTACATAAGAATCTATAACAAACCTTTGACCGAAAAGCATGAATGCCGAAGCGGGACGAATAGAATCAGGAGATGCGGGATCACTCATCAAAACCTGCGAGAGTATTGACTGGAAGGCGTATGATTTTTCAGCAAGTTTGTTTTGGAATTCAATAAACTTCAGAGTGTCTGTTAGTTCATAAGGATTTGATAAATTGATTTCATTTTTGATCTCTGTTAGGTTTTCTAGTTTTACATTATCCTGATCACCTACAAACGCCACAAGAATCGATTCAATTTCATTGTACACGCCACGTTGATTTGTTTCTTCAATAAGTTCGGTTAATAAAAATGAATTTATCGTCTGACGCTGTACATCCTCGCGTGTGGGTTTATTCTGAGCGGTTTGGGGCGCGATTAGATATAACTCCATTCTTCCCAGCCAGATCATTGCCTGGAAATATCTTCCTAGTTCCGGGAAATGTTCGTCTTCATAATGTCCGCGAATCTTAAACTGACTGAAATCAATCTTTCGCGTAACAGAAGAGAAGAAAGGAATTTCATTCAATTGCAGCTCGTTTATGTAAGTTAATAAAAGAGAAAATTCTTCGTTGTTACCGGAATAATAAGGCGATTCTGTCAGGTTCAGTAATCTTAGAGGAACCGATAAATAAAGGTCAATATCTTTGAGGTTTTCCTCAGCTCCCGGAATTCCGGCGTATTTTGTTTCCATTATCGGGATACCGTTTTTTAAGGCTGTTAACATTCCTGTGAGTTTATCAATCAGCATCCCCACTTCAACCTCTTTTAGTATCTGGTCATAAGAAACATGAAAAGCATGTAAAATTGCGTCAGAAGAAACGTACACGGGAAGATCCTTGTGGTAGATGTTGAGAAATGATTGTGCAAAAGAATACCCCGGGATTCTTTCCGTTACCATAAAACCATGTTGTGATAAAAGCTGTTTTTCATAATCGGTTAATCCATACTTAATTCCGATGGAATCGAGATATAAATAATCGGAATGATTGGAACTTCGGCTCCTGAAACTTCCGGCGTCATACATACTTTGAAGTCCCGACACCGACATATTTTTGTTGGCTTCGAGAAAGTGTTTATATGCGTCCAGTTGGTTTGTTTGTGAACAAAGTATGGATGGTATTAAAATGAGAATAAGAGTACAGCTTTTTAGGTTCATACTGCCCCCGTAAAAAATAAACGAAAAAGAATGAGGACAAATCACATGCCATGATTAAAAATGGATTTCTTACCGGAATTTCAGTCTTTTGAAAAAAAGGCTTTTCAATTTTCTATGACTTACTTGAAAATCTGAATAGGCTGATTCCAATCTTCTAAATAAACTCAGGCGCCGATAATCCAAAAGGTACATAACAACAGGAAGAATATTGCTGTTATAAAAAATATGTCCCCTTTAATCGAGCGGATTCTTTCATTATCCATAATGATTTTAGATTTGTTGAAATTCTTGTTGTGGTTTTATTGGCTGCCAATATAACTAAATTAAGCTCGCTACGAATCAGTATGATTGCCATAAACTATTTAAGATAAAAACATAATATGCGTTTTTGAATGTAAAACAAATTATCCATTTCATATTTTTTTGAGAATTAGTAATAAATTATCAGAACCTTTCTCTGAATGCGCATGCTTTATGAATTTGTAATTTGGAGAAAAATAAAGGGATTTCCCAACTTGTTTTGAGTCCTGAACGTCCAAAAGCTCAAAATTATCGGGAATTTTTATCATCACATTTGTTATTTTATATCCGGAATTAAAACTAAAATAGATCAAATGAGTAATTAAGAAGGAGTGATTAATGAAAAAGTTATTTAAGGTATTTTTTATCTTTCTGATATTTATATCAACAAACGCGCAAACCAAATTTGAAAACCGAAATGATATTCCTGAGAAATATAAATGGAATTTCAGCGACATCTACCAAAACTGGGATGAATGGCAAGCCGGATTCGACCAGCTTTCCAAAATGATGAATGAAGTAGCCGCTTTGAAAGGAACTCTGTCCGGGGGTCCTGAAGCTCTTTACAAAGTACAAAAATTGAATGACGATTTGAACGTGCTGTCGTATAAAGTTTACAGGTATCCGCAGTTACAAAGAGATACCGATACAAGGAATCAGGAGGTTTCGGCAAAATTGCAGCAGGTTCAGATATTATTCTCACAGTTTGGAACCGCGACTTCATGGATCAATCCTGAGATGCTTCAGATTCCCTGGGCAACGATGGAGAAATGGTTAAACGAAAACCCTAAACTTAATCCCTATCGTTTCGGAATTGAAGATCTTTATCGCCAACAGGCACATGTACTCGACGAAGACAAAGAAAAACTGCTCTCATACTTTTCACAGTTTAACGGAACGCCAGGCGATATTTACGCTGAACTTTCCACTTCTGATATTGAATTTATCCCTGTGACTCTTTCAACCGGCGAAGAAAGAAAAATGACGCCCGGTAATTATAGCCTTACCCTTGCAACGAGTACGGTTCAATCCGACAGAAAACTCGCGTTCGACGCGCACTACAATGTTTATAAGAAAAATGAAAATACCTACGCGAAAATTTATAACGCGGTTTGCCAGGCAGATTGGGCAAAAGCTCAGGCTCGTAATTATTCCTCATCTCTTGAATCGTATCTTGAATCAAATAATATTCCCGTTTCAGTTTATGAAAATCTTGTGAATGTTGTCCGTGAAAATTCCGCGCCTCTCCAGAAATTCAACAAACTCCGCAAAAAAGTTTTGGGATTGGAAAAATACTGGGCTTATGATGGTTCGGTCAACTTAACTGAATTTAACAAGACTTATGAATATGATCTAGCGGCTGAATGGGTTATGGAATCAGTATCACCGCTCGGCGATGATTATCAAAAAAAACTTGCCAGAGCATTCGAAGGCGGCTGGATTGATGTTTACGAAACAGACGGCAAACGCGCAGGCGCTTATTCGGCTAATGTTTACGGGGTTCATCCTTACATGCTCATGAACTATAACGGAATTTTGAATAATGTTTTCACGCTTGGTCATGAACTCGGTCATACCATGCACACGGTTCTTGCTAATGAAAATCAGCCTTTCGTAACATCAGGTTACACAATTTTTGTTGCTGAAGTCGCCTCAACTTTTAACGAAAACCTTCTGTTGGATTATCTTCTGGCAAAATCCGAAGATCCTAACGAAAGAATTGCTCTTTTAACTCAGGCAATTAATAACCTTACCGGAACATTTTATTTCCAAACGCTCCTTGCCGACTTTGAACTTCAGGCTCATAAATTAGTTGAACAGGGGCAACCGATTACCGCTCAGGTTCTCACTCAGCTCATGAAGGATCTTTACCTGGCGTATTACGGCGACTCAATGGAAGAAGATGATCTTCTATATCGTGTCTGGACTCGCATTCCGCACATGTACCGCACGCCGTTTTATGTTTATCAGTATGCGACTTGTTATGCATCATCCGCACAATTGTATAAAGAATTTAGTGAATCCCAGGGGAATGAAAACGATGCCGTTCGTGAAAGAATACTTAACCTTTACAAGGAAGGCGGAAGCGATTACCCCATGGAACAGTTGAAACGCGCCGGTGTTGATCTTACCAAACGGGAAACATTCCTTGCGGTTATTGAACAGATGGATAAACTCGTAGAACAACTTGAAAAAGAACTCGCCGTTATTGGTAAATAATTTTCACTCCCGGAGTTCAAAACTGAATTCCGGGAATGTCTCCACCCTGTACAGTGAGCATCAATAAACCGGTAAGTTTTTGGTAAGATCAATACTTGATTTTATCCTGCTCAATAAAGCAGAACAGAATTACTTCTTGTATCCGTAGACCGGTATGTATACTTTTTCAGTTAAATG
>CAZEXO010000039.1:3209-23090 GCA_964516545.1 uncultured Melioribacteraceae bacterium | reverse complement strand
TATTGATTCTTCTTGCTACTTCCCGCATTGATAATCCTTGTTTTAATAATTCCAAACCCCTGATTCCGAATGAAGGATTAACAAATGATTGTGTAGCAACAACTCCGACTCCGGCCTCACCCCATGCTACTACTGAGCCAACTGAAAACCAATGCGATTGAACTGCAACCCCCATCTGACCTGTTTCGGGGTCGCGGGCTACAATAGAGTAGGTGTGAGCGAATGGAGAATCAGTTTTGTAAATCTGAGCTGAACTAATTTCCTGTAGTACAATCACTACTAAAACAAAAGAAAATATTCTGAGCATGTTTTCCTCATCTTTTTAATTAACTGTTTTGAATATAAGTTCTCATATAAAGAAATTCTATGCGACTGTAAAAATTTATGAAGGATTTAATCGTTGCAGAAAAGAACCCATCTGACTATTTTTGCTTGCCTTTACAACATAAAACTAATCGGGGAAATGATGAAAAATTATTCGTTACAAATCTTTCTCATAGTATTGTTATTGTTTGTTTCCTGTGGTGAGAAGGGAGCGGAAGTTACCGAATTAAAAACACAGAAAGAAAAAGCAAGTTATATAATGGGATATGAAATAGGGCGGAATTTTGCTAAGGGTGTTTACGACGCTGATCTGAAAGCATTTTATAAAGGCGTTGAAGACGGATTGGCGGAAAAGGCGGAAAAGTTTACAACGGCTGAGCAAGGAAGCATTATGGAAATGTTTGAAATCGAACGCCTTAAACGAGTAGAAAGAAAAATGCAGGAGAAAGGTGAACTGAATAAAATAGAAGGTGAAAAGTTTCTCAGTGAAAACAAAGAGAGACCAAATGTGTTTACTTTTCCGACCGGTGTGCAGATGGAAATTATTGAGCAGGGAACTGGAAAAAAACCGGGACGCGCTGATATTGTGGTTATAAATTATGTAGGAAAATTTCTGGATGGTACAATTATAGAGCAGACAAAACCTGAATCCGGTCCGGTTGAAATACCGCTTGCGAAACTTCTGCCGGGTCAGCAACAGGTTTTGCTCGAATTAAACGAGGGAGGAAAAGTTATCGCGTTTTTACCACCGAATATGGCTTATGGAAGTTACAGCGCCGGAGAATTAATTCCACCCCATACAACATTAATTTATGAAATGGAATTGCTGAAGGTTAAACCACAGGAATGAAATTTAAAAAAATGAGGCTGTTTTGCGATAATCAAAATTATGAAACAGCCTCAGATTATTTTTTGGTGAATCAAAAGATTTTTACGCGGCTTCAATTTTGAATTTTTTTACAGTATCTGCTACTCTTTTACCTAATAATTTCCCGTCACTAATAATTTTATCAGTTGGCTCGCCCTGGCAGCCGACTCCGTAATGCCCGCCCGACTCGAAAGGATCACCGACGATTATCATCCCGCAAATCAACATGGATTGAATAATCCCCATCAGCGTAGTTTCTTTTCCGCCGGTGTGGTGTCCGGAAGTTGTAAATGCAGCTCCGATTTTATTTTTCATGTCACGGCGAATATTTATTAGTTTGTCAAAAGTCCGTTTTAACTGCCATGACATTCCTCCGAAATAGACGGGTGAACCGGCAATTATTCCGTCAGCCTCAAGAAAATCTTCATCACGAACTTCTTCGGTGGTTTTTAAAATTGATGTAATTCCCTCTTCATCCACTCCTTGTTTTATGGACAGAGCCAGTTTTTTGGTGTTTTCAGTAGATGAATGATAAACAATAAGTATTTTCATGTTGTCCTCAGATTAACTTTATTTCTTTTAGTTCTGCAAATGCTTTTCTCACGTACGGATATGATGTCGATCCGCCCGCCATCATTCCGAGTTTAATAATTTCTATTAATTCATTCTTATCGGCGCCATGTTGGAAGCTTTGATCAATGTGATAGATGAGACACTCTTCGCATTTAGTAACAATCGAAATTGCTACCATGCACAATTCCTTATGTTTAATACTTATCGCTCCGTTGCTTAAAACCTTGTCATCCAGTATTCCGAATTCTTTAAAAAATTCATCAGAGTCATTCATCAGTCTCATCAGGCTTTTTCTTTCGGTAGAAAATTTTTCTTTGCTCATCTTAATTTCCCCTCTAAATATTGATTTCGCCTTTTAAGTATAAAACAGCGCTTCCTGAAATTTCGATGCGTTCACCCAAATTCTCGCAGTATAAAATTCCCCCCCGTTTTGATACCTGTTTTGCCGTGAGGAATTTTTCCTTCAGAATTTCAGACCAGTAAACTGTGAGAGCCGTGTGTGCCGAACCTGTAACGGGGTCTTCATTAATCCCGGACTGAGGAGCAAAAAATCTTGAAACAAAATCATACTTTTTACTTTTTGCGGTTATTATAACTCCGCGGCAGTCATACTTATTCAGCTCAGTCAGGTTCGGAGACATTTTCACGATACTCGTTTCATCGTCGAAGACAAACATTAAATCATCAGTTGTTCTATACGCTTCAATCGGTGTCACGCCAAAAACAGTTTTTATGTTTTGCGGAATATCTATTTGTTTTAATTTTCCAGCGGGAAAGTTCATGGTTAGTTTATCGCTATTTTTCTTAACAGTAAGCACTCCGCTTTTGGAATGAAATTCAATAATCTGTTTTTCATAATTAAGTTCATTAAAAAGAACGAAAGCCGAAGCCAGCGTAGCATGTCCGCATAAATCAACCTCAACGGAAGGAGTGAACCATCTGAGTGAAAAAGCATCTTTATTTTTAACAACAAAGGCAGTTTCAGAAAGATTATTCTCAGCGGCGATTTTCTGCATCAACGTTTCATCCAGCGGTTCATCGAGAATTAAAACGCCCGCTTGATTTCCTTCAAACACTTTTTCAGCAAAAGCATCCACGAAATAAATTACCTGTTTCATTACTCCTCCACATTTTGACAATCGAAAAATATAGCTTGTCGGAATTATACCAAAATATTATTTTTGTCATCAAGTAATACTTATTGGGTATAAAATGGAATTGAGGCATCTTAAGTACTTTTTAACATTATCAGAAGAATTACACTTCGGCAAAGCAGCTCAAAAATTATACATTGCACAGCCGCCGCTTAGCAGACAGATAAAAGAGCTTGAAGAAAATTTAGGTGTAAAACTTTTTAACCGGACCAAGAGGAATGTTGAGCTCACTCCCGCGGGAAAGTATCTTCAGGCTGAAGCGAAACAGATTTTTCACCAGCTAGATAATGTGAAAGAACAAATTCAATCAATAGGCAGGGGAGCCTACGGTCAGTTAAAAATTGGTTACGTGGGCGCCGCAATGCATTCTATTCTCCCCGATATTCTTAACCGTATGAATACCGGATTTCCTGAAGTTAAAATTCTACTTTTTGAAATGGGAAATGAGGAACAGAAAAAAGCTCTGCTTTCGGGCGCGCTTGATGTGGGATTTGTCAGAGTGCCGATGATTCACGAGAAATTAATCTCCAAAAAAATTTGTGAAGAAACTTTTTCGTTAATCGTATCAAATAATCATCCCTTAGCGGAAAAAAAGAAAATCAATCTGGCTGATTTTGCGAAGGAACAATTCATTAGCTTTTCAAGCGTTTGCGGACGGAATATGACGGATAACATAATTTCGATTTGTCATAAAGCTGGATTCACCCCGAAAATATCCCATGAAACTAGTCAGATAAATACTATTATCCGACTTGTTGAAAGCGGAATCGGGTATTCAATTGTTCCTACAAACACAAGGCAGGTTTATAACCAGAATGTAAAATATGTTGAACTGAAGAATTATCCTGAGCGGGCGTTGTTATTTTTGTTGTATACTCGGGAAAGCTGTGCGTTTATAAAGAATCTGATTGGCTGTATCAGCTGAAGCTTATTATTTCTTGCGGCAGAAATAAATATCGTCCGAATGTGAAAGCATTCCCAAACGAGTGAGTTCATCTTTTGTGAACATATCATTCGGTGTTGTTACCGTGACTGAAAATCCTGCCACTCTTAATCTGTCGATAAAATCAGTTCCGTATTGACGCACATGGTCTCTCTGCCCGAACAACCGAAATAATTCTTCAGGATCAGTAACTCCCGGCGCTTCGATTGTTTTTTCGCCCTCAAGAGGAACTATAAGAATTGCCCAGCCGCTATTTTTCAATACCCGACGGAATTCACTTAACGCTTTTATATCATCCCTTACATGTTCAAGTACATGAGCGCAATAAATAACATCGAATGAATTCTCTGGAAATTGAATATTTGTTATGTCCATTTTAACATCAACATTCGAATCCATTAGGTCGGCGGTCAGATAATTTTTTCCGAAATATTTTCGTAAGCGTGGTTCAAAACATTCTTCAGGGGCGATATGCAGAATAAGTTTTTCTCTGTCTTCGAAAATGTTTGTTCTGTTTTTTAAATAATACCAGGCGATTCGGTGTCTTTCAAGAGAATTACATCCGGGACAAATTGCATTTTCACGCGCGTAAATTCCTTTCCGGGAAAGAAATTTTGAAAAACTTTTTTCACAGATGTGACAATATCTTCCTTCACCTCTGTAAATAATTCCACGAAGAATATTCCTGATTTTTTTAAGGTATTTTTTCATAGAGAAAAACACATGTTTTTTGTGTCGGCTAATTCGCAACTTTAAAATCAATTAATCTACAGACGTTCGCGGCATCTTTCTTTGTTTTTACAATTATACTTATTATCCGCCCCTCAACGTATTTTTTGGCATTCAAAAGTTCTGTGATTAACTCATTTGGCAGATTGCTTTCCGAAATTTCCTTAACAGCTTTATCGCCAAAAACAAAAGTTATTCTGAAAACTTTTTCTGAAGCATCGAAAAAAAACAGGTTTCGTTTTTTGAGAATTGTCTTTAAAATCCACCCGCTTTTTACACCGTAATATTTCCACTCGGCGTTTGTATTTCCGTACTTATCATTAATGTGTTTTAGAATTGACAACCAGACGGGATGATTATTTTCCAAAACTTTTTTCACCAGTCCGGTTGTCGGCATTATTGATTTATCGGTGAATGATTTCGTAAAGTCAGTCATTGGCTACTTCGAAGTTAGTATTGATACAAGTTTTTTATTCGGGACGCTGTTCATTCCAACAATAGGAAAATCTCCCTTATAACACCAATGCGCGTAGGCAATATTATTCTCGTTAAAAATATCGCAAAGGTCTTTATAATAACTCAAACTTATTTCTTCAGGAATAGCAGGGTAAACGCCGAATTCTCCGCAATAAAGAGGAAGGTTATTTTCTTTCGCCACTTTCAATGCCGGCTTCATCATTTCAGCCATAACATTTTTATCGTAATATCCGTTTGCGAATTCTCTCATATCATTCACGGCGCCTTCAGATAGTTCACTGTAATAAGAAGTATCTACAATAAGTCCGGGATAATTCACCGGTCCGTTGTATTCAGCAATTGATGTCCAGTTTGCGGTGTGATGAGTAAGCGCCATGGGATTATAAAAATGGAAGCTGAGAATAATATTTTTATCATTCGCCGGTACTTTGAGGTCAGGGAAAGTCTGAACCTGCTGCCATTTATTCGACCCGATAACAATTGTTCTCTCAGGTTCTTTTTCACGAATCGATTTAACAACTTTCGCGATAAGTTTATTCCAGTCTTCGGGATTTTCGGCAACCGCTTCGTTCAGAATTTCATAGGCAAGAGCATTTACAGGATACTGATTCAGTTCATCTGATAACTGATTCCACATATCCACTAATTTATCCTGTTCTTTTGGATCAGTAAATAACGGTCTTTCTTCAGCGATAAAATGGTGCGAACGAATTATGTGTAAGTCTGCGATTACCCGCAATTTATTTTTCAACGCCCAACTTATTGCATTGTGTAATAATTCAAACGCTTCAGTATTTTTACTTCCCTTTTCATCCCAAAGTTGTTCTTCATCAAAAGGAATTCTTACATGATCGAATCCGCAGGCTGCGATTGTATCGAAGTCAGCTTCAACAATATAATTGGCTCTTTCATCCCCGCGTTTATTACTTTGTGATAACCAGTGACTTACATTCACTCCGGCTCTGAGATGGAAATCTCCTGTAATCATTACTTCATTCCCTGATTTACAACTAAAAAACGAGACCGACAAAATTAAAAACAGAATAAATATTATGTTACGAAAATTCATTTGTTATCTCCCTCTTTTGTTATGATTTACCAGCCCATTATTTCTTTATAGAACGGGATTAATCCTTCAGCCATCTTTTCGTGTTCGGCTTTTCCCGGATGCCATGAACATCCGCCCACATACATTTGGGGGAATGCGTAAATAAATATTTTCGTCTGATTTTCCCGGTTCTCCATATATGATTTAACTGTCTGCAAATAACTTTTCATTTTGAGGTCTTTAATTCCATCCTGCATGGGACTTGTCAGCAAACAGATTGTCGCGTCGGGATAACGTTCGCGTAACATCTTTATAAAATCAATATAGTTGTTCACGTATTTTACAGAATCGAGTTCAAGACGATTATATGAACCGTCGCCGTCCGAGAAGTCATTCTGACCAAGGCAGATGGATATTAAATCAGGATTGTAGGCGTCCTTGTTCCACAATGATGATGAATCGGGTTTGAGAAATGTGTTGTGATAAACATCCGAAATTTTCGGTTCTTCGGCATTCCAGAAACGAACCATTCCAATTCCTGAATATGAACTCAGGAGCCAATCGGCGTTTAATGCCCGCGCTGATAAAGGTCCGTAAGCAAGATAAGCATTATGCTGATCGATCCAGGTTCCAGATCCACAGGCGACTTCGGAATCATCAAGTCCCATTCCGCATGTAATTGAATTACCTATGAATTCTATTGTTCTTGTTATTTGTTTTTCGTAAGGAAGTATGTCATCACAGATAATTCCGGCGAGAGCTACATAACCAACCTGCGCTTCGGTAGCTTTTGCCATAAGCAGTGTGTGAGTATCATCTGGTAAATTTTCAGCGACGAGATAATTATTTTTACTCTTAGAAATTTTTACTCGCCCTTTGTACTCACCGTCAAGCACAACAGCCATATAATTATAGTTTTCTCCGTAACCTTCATCTTTAAGAATTAACCCACATGAAGAACCTCTGAACTTAAATTCGAAATAAGCTGCCGAACCGCTTATCAAAGGCATTTCCGGATTTGTGAAATCAATTCTTCCCGAGTAGTGAATGTTTTTGTTATCGGGTTTAAATAAATCACCTTTAGCTTCGTTTGTAGTGCAGAATATAAAAAAGAAGAGAATTCCCGCGACAGATAAAAAAGGATATTTTTTCATGTCAATATTTCCTCTAAGCAGATTTTATTAATCAGATTTAAGAATAACCAATCCGACGGGATAAATTAAAGAAATGAAACGTAATAATCTTTAAATAGTTCCGGCGTTAATTCATAACTTTGATTAATCGACAGCAATATCAAAACAAACAGCCCGACCATCATTATCAAACTCAATTGTAACCTGGAAGATACCGACCTTATACTCGCGGTCTTCGCCTTCATCCATTTCGTATTGTTCTTTTGAGGAACCAAGTATTTTTTCAAAAACCGGAACCGTAGACTCATTTGATATTTCATGATAATATCCCCTGCGGTCTATTAACCTGAACGTGCAAGGCTCCAGTTCTTCATAAGGATTATGTATCAGGGCGAAACTAAAATAACTTATTCTCTCGTCATCCAGGCCAACAATCAGTCCCGCTTTTTTATAGAGAAAGAATCTTTTACTTAATGGATTTTTATTGTCGGGTTTGCCGAAGATCTCAAGATCTGAAAAATTTTTCCCCAGTTGAACGGTGTTGAGCTGTCCGTTTCGTAAATCAAGAACCATGTCAACAAATTTATAATCCGCCCATTTTTCTGTCAGATCTTTTCCGAAGAATGAAAACAAACCCATTATGCCTCCTTTAGAGAATTCTCTAAAAATGATAAGCTTTACTATGAACATTACTGAATGTTGAAAGTACTTATTTTGTCCCGCGCTGAAGCAAAATACAAAAAAATCCGTGGAGTGGAAATAATTTTTTCTTTTTGCAGTTTTTTTAAATGGGACAATTTGTGAGTACCAGAAAATAAATCAGGTTCAGTAGAAGGTCTGAATATAAAATGAAAGTGTTTTTATCTGAACTTATGATTAAGCCGTTTATGTTATAATAAAATAGAAAACGCATACGGGAAAAATTTTGTAAAAACCAAAAACAGAAATAAACTTACAAAAATTATCTTTTGAGGAGGTCTCATGAAAAAAGTGTTATTACTCATTTTTATCCTATTTGGTTTTCTGAAGGCTCAGGATAAAATTGATTACTCGCCTAAGTTTTCTGGTTATATAAGGGCGTGGCATCAAACGGACTTTGCGGCAAATCAGGGACAGTTTTCGGTTAAGCAGGCACGGCTGGGTATAAACGGCTCGGTTAACGAATATGCAGGTTATAAATTTTTAGTTGATTTTACAAGGCTTGGGCGGCTTTCAACAACATCAACAACAATTAATGATACTGAGGTTCTCACGGGCGCAACAGCAAATTTCTCGGATATTTTACTCGACGCGGCAGCTATGATAAGTCCTTTAGAAGGACTTCAAATTACAGCCGGGCAATTCAAAGTTCCTTTCAGCACTGATAATCTTCGCGCGGATCAGAATGCTGATTTTTCAAACAGACCGATGCAGACTAATGTTTCACCTTCAATCAGAGATATCGGCGCCATGGTTACTTACAAAATAAAGGGGGATATAAGCGCTGAATTTTCAGGAGGTACATTCAACGGAAGCGGGATGAATAAATCTGAAAATAATAAATCTATGGATTATGCATTCAGAGCTGTCGTTTCTCCCATAAAGGATATGAACGTATCAGGAAATTATTACAGCGGAAAAACGGGTGGAACCGACCTGGATTATTTTAACTTCGGGTTCGATTACAAAATCGACGATTTATTTCTTGATGCGGAATTCACAAACAAAAATTCAAAATCAGGCATAACCGATTTCACGGGGAATTCTGTTTTTGGGTATGCAACTTATAAATTTAAAATCGGCGACAACTTTTTGAAAGATGTGATTGCAGGTTTCAGATATGAGAAATATGATCCTAATACCGACCTTGATAATAATGAAATTGATGTATTGACTTTCGGATTAACTTTTGAATTTGCTAAAATTAATTTTGCCCACGTCAGAATTAATTATGAGTTTTTTGATTATAAAGATGGGCGGGATAATCCTAATAAATTAATAATTGAGTTACAAACCCGGTTCTGATTTTTTCAGAAAGATGATAAAAGAAGTCAAATCTTATTTACATTATAACTGTCGGGAATTGTTAATCATTATTTTAAAAATTCCCGACAGAAAAACTTTCCCGGTTAAATCCTTTTCCAATGAGTGAGAAATAATCTGTTAGCGGCTTAAAATAATCATTATCAGCGCGTGTGCAACATTAAAACTTTTTCATAATAAATTGCGCTAATTTTTTATCCTCTTCTACAGTGTGCTGCATAAACCAATTTGCAAGAAAGGCAATTAAATTTATTATTCCCTGGGGATCATGTTTGGTGTTGATTATGTGGTTATCAAGCTCAGCTATTAAATCCTGATGAATTCTCTGATGTTGTTTTAAGAGAGGATAATTATGTTTATACATTAAATTTTCTTCGCTGCAAAAATGAAAAACTGCATAACGCGAAATTTCATTAAGGATTCTGTTAAGGTATTCATTATCATTTTCTTCTTCCGTCAGCAGCGCGAATCTTTTTATTAACTTCAGGAAATATTTGTGCTGGTAATCGATTTCCTCAATGTTCGTATTGAACTGCTCTTTCCAATCCAGTGAAATTTTCATTACAACCTGCAATTTTTTCTGACGGTAAAGTAAAATTATCAACTAAAGAAAATTAACAATAAAATGTAAACATCCGGCAGACACAATGAAGTTCTCTAATATAAAATCCTTAAGAAAAATGAAAGGCAGTCACGGTAAGCAACTGCCTTCAGGGTTATTTCCAAGGTATAGGAATATCTTTAATAACTACGTTTTTGCGTTCGGTTTTTAATGATATGGTAAAGCTTGTTGCGTTTTCAGAAAAGTCATCAATTGTAAGCGTAAAGTTTACGGGTATTGAAGGTAAAAAATTATTATGGACTCTGTAACTGCTTTTTTCCTTACTCATAATTACTGAGGACAGGTTATATTTATTACCAAGGTTATCATAAATTTCGGAATAAGATCCGTAAATACTTTGAGATAGATTGTTCTCGGTGATATTACATATCTGGAGTTTCAATTCCACAATTCTGGTTACAACTCTGCAGCTAATCACCTTGTAGGTGAATCCTTCCATCTCAACAACTATTTCGTTGGAAGAAACGGGAGTTGCAATTTCAGGTTTAGGTAAAGGCGGCGGCGGCGGTGCGGGTGCGGGTATTTCAGCTTTCGGAGCTTCAGGTTTTAGTTCTTTAACAGGATCGGGCGCTAATAACCACTTAACTTTCTGATCCTTTTGAATCACTACCGAAGCGTCGGAAAACGCGTCTCCGGATTCACTGCTCAGCAATTTCGTTTTTACATTAACATCTTTTCCCATATCATGAAATGTACCTGCAACAATTCCGTCTGCATCAAATAGTTTAGCAAATTGTTTAGCGGTAGCCGGTTCGATAAACCCGGTGATTTCCAGATTTTTTTCTTTTATCCTCTTGTTGAGAAGGTCTCTGTCAACTACCTTGAATTTTTTGGTGTCGGATAATTTTAGACTTAACTCTTCAGCGAGATACTTTCCGAACTTGTTAACTTTGCCATCAGGATCGGTAAATTCCAGGACAGCAATGGTTGTAATTTCATAGCCGCTCATTTTAACAGAGATTTGTTTAGCTAATTCTGATACCGATTGTTCAAGAGCATTCTGGGCATTGATTGCCGCTGAAACAGACAGGAATACAAAGACGGCAAAAAATGTGATGTACTTTGACATATGTATACTCCTTACTTTAAGTAATAGGAAAATGTCTTTTATTCGAGGTGATGATCTCCAAAACAGGTGCAATATGCAGAATGATTTTAAACTATACAATAAAAGAATGAAGTGAATACAAAAAAGTTTATTTACGAATTATGCTCAACCCCCGAATATAAACAAACATCCGAAGTTAAAAACAACCACGAAAATTAACCGGAAATTAATCGCCGGTCAGTGTGATTGTTTTTTTATTTGGCAATATCTGTTGTTTTATCTGCAAGTGAGGAGCGCAGAATAAAGTACCCGAATAATCCCGAAATCAATGACCCGATAATTATCCCAAGCCGCTCATCGAACAATAAATTTACGCCGCTCTCTTCAAATGCGAGCGATCCGATAAAAAGACTCATGGTGAAACCGATTCCGCAAAGAATCGCTGTTCCATAAAGTGATGCCGTAACCGTGAATAGCAATGGAAGCATTCGACCAATCAACATCATTGCCGAGTTTTTCGATATCATCAAGTATGTCGTAAGGATTACTTGGTGTTGCAAACGAGAAAAATAAAACATGAGTATCAGGTCCATAAGTTCGGATGATGTTATAAACATCGTGTTGCATATTGATTGCTGCATCAGAATAGGGCGCCGACCATGCAAATGGTTCGTTGTGAATTTCGTAAATAATGTGAGTTCAGTCAGCATAACGCGGGGCAGAATCCTGCTGCAAAATTATATTCGAATTCTCCGTTTCTGTTTATGCAGCCGATGGTTAGGAAAAGGTAAAGCGAATCTTGCTCTGTCCAATTAACGAGACTGTCAACAACAGAATGTAATGTACCTGGTTCATAAATATCACCGGACCAAAATCCTGCAATACTTTCCGCATAAAGATGGATTGCGTTCAGTCCTAAATTTTTGATCGCTGTAATAGTTGAACGCGGTGGAAGTTCTCCGTTCAAGTCTGTCGATATCCTGTAACCGCGCAGAAACGTTCCCTGATCGGTATCATACCATCAGAGATAGTAACCCGTACAGGTGTTTTCATAACTATGTGAATCGGTAATTGAATACATGGCGGACAATAAAACAATAAATAAAATACTGATCATATTATTCATCATAAAATAAATATAACAAAATTCCGAAACTGAAAAGTCTATTAGATTACACGTTATGATTTTATACAAAAAAATAAAATATCTTGCAATTAATGGAAACGTTTGTGTTTTATCTATATTCTCCTTTTCCCAAGGCGGATAAAAAAACTAATTCCATCATCCGATTATTTTTTCACTCAGATTTTGAAATTATTGAACATGGTGTTAAAACTTGTTTTAAAACAATTTCTATTGAAGGCACGATGCAGATTACTTTTGTTCCAATTATTGCCGTCTTAAAAATGATTTATAGTTCACGAAAAAACCGGATGAAGCACATCCGGTTTTAAGAAGTGTTGTGTAAAATTTAATATTACCTAAGAAGTCTGTCCTTCGATTTACTCATTGATTTTGCATCAGCATTAAAACGATTTCTCGAATCCTTCTCCTCAATTCGAAAATTACTTATCAAATCTTTTAGTTGTCCTGTCATTGAATTTAAGTTTTCAGCAGCTCTGGCAATTTGCTGAATACCAAGAGAACTTTCATTGGCGACATTATTAATCATCCCTACATTTTTTGTAATTTCTTCTGAGGCGGATGATAATTCTTCACTTGCAGCGGCAACTTGATTGATTTGCATCGAGACATGTTCGGTTCCATCGAGAATTGAATTTAGAACTCCTTCAACTTCATCATTCAGCCGGATACCATGTGTAATGGCCTCACCGGCTTCACTCATGGAACTATCGGCTTCTTTTGCTTCAACCTGAACGGCTTTGATGGTCTCGGCAATTTCTTTAGTAGCTTTTGTTGTTCGCTCTGCGAGTTTTCTTACTTCATCAGCAACGACAGCAAATCCGCGTCCTTGTTCACCCGCACGCGCAGCTTCAATGGCGGCATTTAATGCAAGTAAATTTGTTTGATCAGCAATGTCATCAATCACCTGAGCAATACTACCAATTTGGTCTGTTTTATTTGCGAGTGAAGTGATTATTTTTCCTGTTTTTTCCGAAGAGGCAACAATTTTTTCCATTCCCTTTTTTGATTCAAGAATTTTTTGAACACCGAGTTTTGCCTGGTCGCTTGATTTTTTTGAAGAACTGGAGGCCGCATTTGCATTGGTTGCCGTTTCCAATATTGTTGCAGACATCTCTTCAACAGCGCTGGCAACTTCATGCGTTTGAGAGCTCTGCTCTTGAGCGCCCGAAGCCATCTCTTCGGAACTACTGGAAATTTCCGAACTGACATTTACGGTCGCATCAACCGCTTCCGTAACACCATGAATCATATTACTAATATTATTTACCGTAGTATTAAAGGAATTGTACAGCTTTCCAATCGAGTCGTTATTTTTCGATTCAAGAGTAATTGTTAAATCACCTTCAGAAAATTTTTGCATAGCCTGAATCATATATTCAACGCTATGATCGAGGTAAGCGCGTTGTTCTTCGGATGTTTTAACAGCGTCAATGACTTTCTTCTCAACCGATTTTTTTTCCGCTTCCACAGCCTCTTTTGCAGAGTTGATATTCATCAGCATTTTATTAAAGGCATTAGTCAAATCTCCGATTTCATCATCCGACTTTTTTTCCAATTGATGATCAAGATTACCCTCGCTTGCTTTTTTAGCAGCATTTCGCAGAGTAATTATTCCCGTTGCTATTTTATTAATTACAATATATAACCATATCAGTCCTAAAAGAGAAATTATACTTATAATTATGAAGGATGTAATTCGTCCGGAAGAAATGCTTTCATTAACGCTTTTTAGAGAATAACAAATAACAATCCTACCCAAATGCTTCCCTTTATAATCAATTTGTGCGGAAGTTTTAATCATTTCCTCATCCTCATCAATTATAAGTGTATTAATCGATTCTGTATCTATCTTAAGTTTTTGTGGATTGTAATCGATTATTGATTGGTCATTCTCATCCATGATTGAAATGAACGAAACATTTTTATCTTTCTTAGCCCATTCGAATGCAGTCTGAACCAAATCGAAATTGCTGTCATTTAATCCGGCACCAACAGAAAATGCAAGCATTTCACTAAGGGTTTTTGCCTGAGTTTCAACATTTTCTAATCCCGATGATTTTTCTTTTGCGGGATAATAATACAAAACGAAGCCTACAATTAAAATAAGCGGTAAAAGAAATGCGCCGATCCCTTTATTTCTGATGGACTTGTTAATTAGTTCAACTATTTTCATCAATTTGCTCCACTATTCTTTTTTTCTTCACAATAGAAGTCTTCATTTTACTAATCTTTCTGATACATATTAGTATTCATAACTGATTATCGAAAGAAATTATTTTAATTCAATCAGTACTTTTACATCATTTGTTACTTTTGAAGATTTCACAAAGCCAATAGCGCCGGTGGTTGAAGCAATCTTCTTAATCACATCATCGTCAGATGCCAGAGATTCCGGGGCTTTAGCTTCGCCGGTTAATTGTTTTTTCATCCATTCTTTTTTAAGATTCAATTGATCTTTTCCAATTTTGGAATAGAAAACTTCTTTAGTATCGCTTATGTTATCAAATACAACTATTTTGGTTCCATCCGCCCACTTTGTCTGTGTTAAAGAATAGATGTTTGCAACTTTAGATGAGGTTATTGTTTCCCCCACGGATTTATTGACTATTACGCTCACTTGGGCATTAATTGAAACTGTAAGCAGAGTGATTGCTAATACAACAATAAACTTTTTCATATTATTTATTCTCCTTTCCTAATTAGAATAATACGCTAACTGCAAGTTGAAAACCTTTGTAATCTAAATTAACATTGGTATCAAAAGCAGGAAGATTTGGATTTAAAATGAGCGGGAAAGTACTATCGACTACCTTAAACGATGAATAGGCTGCCTTTAATACAACCGAATCAATAAGTCTATAGCCGGCGCCGAATATCAAACCTGTCATACCTGTACGTATGACATCATCATCGTTGTCTTTCATATAACTATAGGTGCCGTATCCAAATAACTTATCTGTAAAATTATAGCCCAGTGTACCATAATAAAAAAATTTATTCTGATCTCTCGTTGTATTTTCAGCATCAAGATTAACGGATATATATTCTCCTTCAAAAAAGAAGTCGAAGGCTGAATATCCAAGATCGAAGGCCAATCTTGTTCTTGAAACATCTTCATTAATTGTACTTTGTTGGTTATCCTTATCAATAGTCCCGGAAATTCCCAGTCTTAATTCACCTACTTTTGCCCCTATACGTCCGCCGAATAATTTAAAGTTAGTCGTATCAACACTCATTCCTCCGATAGCAGCACCATCAGGACCGGTTATATAAGATTCTTCCGATTGACCAAAAAAAGCTGCATAGTCAATCGTCAATTCACCTAAAGGAAAATACCCATTAATTTGGGCGAATGCTCGTTCGGGAATATAACTCGAAATGTCAACTGATGGAATTGATGATTCATAAATTAGAGGTCGTGTAATGTACGGTATTAGCGGAAACCTGTTTTTTATTTCATTAAAATATCCAAACTTTGGAATTAATAACCCGACTTTTACATTGAAAGCATCACTTGATTGGTAGTTAACCCAGGCCTCTTCGAGACTAAAAACTCCCCATTTATATTTCGTATTATAACTGCCCAATATTTCGAAATTTACCCAGGCAGTAAAATTCTCAGCCAGTTCTTTTCTTAAGAATAAATTAAACTGTTGAATCGAGGGATTTACATTGTTTTCAGATTTGTCAACTAATCTTAGTTTATCAACACCAAAAATCTCAATGGGGACTGTAGCAACGGCTGAATAACTTCCATCAACTTTTCCGATAGTTGCCTGGAAAAATCCGAAGATCTCCAAATCACTTTGTGCAAACGTTGAACCGATGATTGAAAAAAACATGGTCAAGTATGTCACTCGTAAAAATTTTGATTTCATTTTAACCTCACTTAGTTTGAATTAGTAATCAGTATTAATTACGGACTATTGTGGAAACGTTAAAGTAGAGGTCAAAGTTTAGTTTAATAAATATTTCTTCGTTATAATCCTCTATAGTTCAATTTTATAGGCGGGTATGGTTTTAGCAGAAATCTTTAATTTAACAAAGATTTTGAAAATTCATAATCCGAATAATGGAAAATGGATGGGTAACAATTGAGCTTAAATGTATCTTTACATAATAATGGTTCTTGTTGTTAAACCACAATTCTCGTCTGACTACTCCGCTCGTATTATCTTATTCTGTAAAGAAAGTTTTCAGGAAATGAAACATTTTATTATAGGATAAATCAAAAAAATATCAAAACAGGCTCCAATTCTGCCAGACAAAAAAGTTTTTATACCAAAAGGCTGAAGACAATATAAAAATCAGTTCATAAAGTTAAAAGTGAACAAAACTAAAAGGCGTAGGTGGCAAGGAAGAGGCAATCATTAATCAAATATTTTTTTCACGCGTCCGATCTCACCGGAATCCAGTCGGACTTTTATTCCATGAGGATGAGCGGGGGATTTTGTAAGAATGTCTTTAACATATCCTTCCGTGAGCTCCCCTGTTTGTTGATGCTGCTTAAGTACAATAGCAACGTGTAAACCCGGTTTAATATTTTTTCGATTTCCCGTTTCCAGAATTTAATCTCAGTCCTTGTTTGTCCAGGCTCTTGTCTTGCCGCTTTTTCTGCGACGTGATTTCCAATTTGTTGAATAACCTATTTTTGTACTTTTGAATTTTTTAGAGGTGGATTGATTATCTTTTTCTCCACGTGACTCATTGAGTACATAAGGATGATCTTCAATAACAGTTATTGTTTTTGAAATAAGTTTATTGATATTTTTTAAGTATACTTTCTCTTCACTGTCACAGAGTGAGAGAGCGATTCCATCCAGCCCTGCTCGTCCGGTACGTCCGATACGATGTATATAAGTTTCAGGAATGTTCGGTATCTCAAAATTTATTACGTGCGAAAGTTCATCAATGTCAATTCCACGTGCGGCAATATCCGTTGCAACCAGCACCCGTGTTTTTTTTCTCTTAAAATTATCCAGGGCGCTCTGACGTGCATTTTGAGATTTGTTGCCGTGAATGGCGTCGGATAATATTTTAGCTTTATTTAATTCTCTGGAAACAATATCTGCACCATGTTTCGTACGGGTAAAAACCAACGCTGATTCGATGGCCGGATTTTTTAATAAGTGTATAAGAAGAGCTTTCTTATCCGACTTGCTGACATAATAGATACTTTGATTAATCTTTTCGACTGTTGGTGATTCAGGTGTTATTTCTATTTTTACCGGATTAACTAAAATAGTTCGGGCGAGTTTTACAATCTCAGCGGGCATAGTGGCTGAGAAAAATAATGATTGTCTTTTTGAAGGTAACTTTAAGATTATTTTCCTTACATCATTAATAAATCCCATATCAAGCATGCGGTCGGCTTCGTCAAGTACAAATATTTCAACGTTGTGAAGACTGATATAAGTTTGATCAATCAGATCCAGAAGTCTGCCAGGAGTTGCAATTAATATGTCAACTCCCGATCTCAGTTTATCGGTCTGGGGTCTTTGTTTAACGCCGCCGAATACAACAGCGGTTTTTAGCCCGGTATGTTTTCCATAGGTTTTAAAACTTGCTTCAATCTGAACGGCAAGTTCACGGGTTGGAGTGACAATTAAGGAACGAATAGTTCGTCTCCTGCGATCTCCGGTTTTTTCGTTATTTAGAATATGCAAAATGGGCAGAGCAAAAGCGGCTGTTTTACCGGTGCCTGTTTGCGCGCAACCTAATAAGTCTTTTCTTTCAAGTATTACGGGAATTGCCCGTTTCTGTATTGGTGTGGGGATTATATAACCTACTTCGGTTAATGCCTTTTGTATCGGTTGGCTAAGATTAATTTTGTTGAATGACATAAAACTGTTTTTCCTTTAAACGGTGTTGTAAAATTTATTGTGTCCTGGATCAGCGGTTAAATGAATGAAAATCTTAAAAAGAATTGCATACGAGGTAAGTAACTGAAGCATCACAAATAATCACGGGGTAAAAATAGCTTATTTATTCCTCAGATCAAAAGTATTTTTGTCAGTCTTGAACTTCAGAAACGCGTCCAGGTATGCCAAATATTACATTATCCGTCGGGTGTTATGGTTATAAGTTGAAAGCGTCATCTGAATTGATGATAACATCCAAGGATGTTGCAATCACCGGGACAAAAAAATCTATTTTTAAAGAAGACATTTTTTATGAAGACCTTATTTTTATTCAGTGAAACGTAAAGAAGAACGAAGAATAAAGTACCCGAATAATCCCGAAATCAAAGACCCGATAATTATCCCAAGCCGCTCATCGAACAATAAATTTACGCCGCTCTCTTCAAATGCGAGCGATCCGATAAAAAGACTCATGGTGAAACCGATTCCGCAAAGAATCGCTGTTCCATAAAGTGATGTCCAGGATATATCTTTTGGTAATTCCGTGAGTTTAAGTTTGATGCCTATCCAGCAAAAGAAAAACACTCCGATTTGTTTACCGAAAAATAATCCCGCCGCGATACCGAGAGGAACACTATGAAAAATTTCATCAACACCCATTCCCAGTAAAGTTAATCCCGAATTAAAAAATGCAAATATTGGCAGGATGATAAATGCTACAGCCGAGTGTAAATCATGCTCAAGACTTCTTAACGGAGAAACCTCAGGCTCCGTTTTGCTGGTCATCGGAATAAACATTGCGAGAATTACTCCCGCTAAGGTTGCGTGTACCCCTGATTTCAGGAGAGCTACCCACATCACAACACCGATGAGAATATAAACGCTTTTATCCGTCACTCCTTTTTTGTTAATGATGAATAAAAGAACCATGCAGACGAGAGCGACAAGAAGCGCCGTAAAAGAGATTTGACTTGTATAAAACAAAGCGATAATTATTATCGCACCCACATCATCAAAAATAGCAAGTGAAGTTAAGAACACTTTTAAACTGGTGGGCACTTTCGAACCAAGCAAAGAAAGAATTCCGAGCGCGAAGGCAATGTCTGTAGCTGCAGGAATCGCCCAGCCGCTTATTGCCGTAGGATCATCGTAATTGAAAGCAAGATAAATTAATGCGGGAATTGCCATTCCACCGACCGCCCCGATTCCCGGTAAGATGATTTTCTTTTTATCGGATAATTCACCTTCGAGGAATTCGCGTTTAAGTTCGAGTCCAACTAAAAAGAAAAAGACAGCCATCAGCCCGTCGTTAACCCATAGCAGCAATGGTTTAGCGATTTCAAGTGCGCCGATTTTTACAACCACGGGTATTTCAATAAGTTTATCATAAAGAAATACGAGAGGAGAATTTGCCATAATGATGGCGAGAACAGCAGCGACCATTAATAAAATACCGCCGGCTGATTCCTGCTGAAAAAATTTCGTAATGAAGGAAGTGTCGTTCTTTTTCATGTAAACACCCGAATTATTTAGGTTAAACCGAAGGTTTATCTTTTTTCAACACGGGATGATATTCAAAGATTCCTTGCGTCGAAAATTTACGAATGAATATAAATAAAAAATTTTAACCAAACCTGAAAACCGGATTTCACGGAAGAGAACAATAAGAGTCCACTAACGCTTCAAATGATTTTGTGTCATCAGTAGTTTTTGCGAAAAAATTCTTCGTCGTAATTTGGTTCATGAAGTCTTTTTTTACTTCAGCGAAAATTTTATGACACTATATTTCTGCGAGAATATTGATCAGCTTCGCGCATCCGCCGTTGTTAATAAATTCCGAATGCTGTTCAGGCGTTTCGAAATTTTTCCCGCATATTTTCCGGCAGAGAATTTCGGAATTGGTTTCGGAATTAAATGATTTCAGAATTTTCG
>CAZEXO010000039.1:0-3199 GCA_964516545.1 uncultured Melioribacteraceae bacterium | reverse complement strand
CGGATTCAGGATTACGAAAGTAAGGCATCTTTTTCCCGGGATTATTTTTAATCCATCGGAGCGAACGCAGCCAGACAACAGATCCAAGAGCGCCGCATGCATTTCCGCTTAAGCCCATCCCGCCGGCAAATCCAGAAACAGTAATTATTTCTTCCTCACTCGCACCTGATTTTTTTAATGTCTCAGATGCGCAACTAATTTGGGGTGTAGAGTTATTCGTTATTTCACTAAATCCTTTGTTAGCCGCATCAACTGCTTCGGGCGCCCAATTTTCGGCAAGATTAAAACACACATTGTTTTTCATACCCTTTACTAAAATTCCCGCCATCATTTTCATCATGCCGAAAACCGACTTCAGATTACATCCGGTAATTTCGCGGCAATTTATTGTTCCCGTTCTTTCGGAAAACGACTTCATAATATTTTGCGTTGCTTTTATGCTGGCGGCTATTGCCTGACTACTGTAACCATATCTTCGGTAAGACTCGGCTCCGACAGCCAGCGATACGCCCCATAACATTCCGCACTGATGACCTGTGCTCAGCAATCCGCCGGCTAACAAATCGGACGCTTTTTCTTTTTCCTCATTTGTATTATCGAATTCGGTATTCAGTATATGAAAAAATGTCTGCGAGCATGTACCTTTTTTCCTGAATATTTCTTTCACTTCATCTTGACTGACCTTCATGATTCCCCTCCATTGAAATTATTACATTGCCTTTTTTATGTCCCTGCTCAACGTACAAGTGAGCGTCGGTTGTTTTTTCCAGAGGAAAACTTTTGTCAATAAATGGTTTCAGTTTTCCTTCCTCAATCAGTTTGGTTAAAAAGTGAAGATACTCTGTTTTTTCACTGGTCGGATATTTCACGGAAAAATACCGCCCGGTTTTTTTTAGAATATTTCTGCAACGTGATTTTGTTATTTTTCCAACTGCATCAAAGATTATATCGTACATCTCCGTGGTTTTTGAAAAATCCTCGTTTATGTAATCGATTATTTTATCAGCGCCCAATGATTTCACAATCCCGATATTATCCTTGCTGCACACGCCGGTTACTTCAGCTCCGAAATATTTCGCGATCTGAACGGCATAACTTCCCACTGAACCCGAAGCTCCGTAAACTAAAACTTTTTGTCCCTGTTTGATGTCGGCTTTTTTAAGATTATGCCATGCAGTCATTCCTCCGACAGGAACGGCGGCTGAATCCGAAAACGATAAATTTTTAGGTTTGAGAGCGACAACTCCGGTTTTTCGTTTCTCGGGAACGCAGACATATTCGGCGTTGGCTCCGAATTTCAAACCGGTTGTTGTTCCGAAAATCTGATCGTCTTTCCGAAACAGGGTAACATTATTTCCTGGTTGTTCAACCTCGCCGGAAAATTCAATACCGGTAATTTTCATAGCTTTGAATCCCAAAAATATTCCTAAAGGAACAAGCACGAAGCGGGGAATTTTTCGTAAATGTATATCGCCTCTTGTAACCGTAGAAGCAAAAACTTTTACCAGCAGTTCATTTTCTTTTGGAACAGGTTTTTCAACATCCCTGAATTCAAGAACGTCGGGTTTACCTGCTTTTGTACAAACAACAGCTTTCATAATTATTTCCTTTCTTGTTCCCTTTCCGAATTATATCCGAATACTTCTTCCAGGGGTAAATTAAAAACTTTTGCAATCTTAAATGCCAGTTCGAGAGTGGGCGAGTATTTTCCGTTTTCGATAGCTACAATTGTCTGACGCGTAACTCCGGTTTTGTCAGCCAATTGTTGCTGAGTCATTTCATCGGATAAAAAACGAAGCTTACGGATATTGTTGGTGATATAACATTCTCCCATATCAGAATCCTCTTCGGTAATAATAGAACTTAGCGATTTCCGAAATAGTACCGGCGCTAAACCCGGAGGCGATTAATAAAACAAACATAACCCAGGGCTGCATCCCGAATGCCTGCGAACCCATGGCAATTAAAAATCCTGCCGTAAAAATCCAATGTGAAATTCTTATTGATCTGAGTTCTATCAGTTTGTCGCGTTCATCCTCAAAATCCGGTATATCCTCATTTGTAACCATTTTATTGATGATGTGGAAAATTATGTGAATGATTATCTGGGCGACTATGGATATCGGTATAAGAATAAGAAAAGCCGTTCCCCAGAATTTGAAGTCGTTGATTATTTCGGGATTCCCGCTAATGTAGTTTTCATAAACAAAAAAAGAATAAAAACCCAAAATAAGAACTGAGGTAAACAGCGAAGCTAAAATTTGTTTTTCTTTTGGAAACATGATTTATCCACCTGTATGATTATTTTTACTTGATGTCCAAAATCTTTAACACAAAGATAAAAATATTTTACAGAATGTCAAACAATTCAAACAAAATAATTTGTGGAAGGGAGAAATTCTCTTTTCATGCCGGGTAATCTTTTTTTGGAATTTGAGAAGGTTGATTGGCGGTTTTTAATTTTTGCTCACGCGTTTTTCCATTCGCCGGAATCCGTAATAGATGAGCGCAAGACAGATAACTAATCCGGTTATTGCGGGGATGAGAATACTTTTGCCCGATTCACCCGCCGATAAAATACTCCAGGTGATTTTTCCGAGGGCTATTAAAATTATTACCGCGAGTCCCATCCAAATGCTTCGTTTCCAGAAGGCAAGTGACAACACTGTGAGTGAAAGGGGAACCAATAAAATCATTATAAATTTTGAAAAAGTCAGATTGCCGCCGAGCCATTCTTTTTCATAAGTCAGAAATTGTTTCACTTCATCGCTGATAAAATCCGGTTGGGGAAACCAGAACATACTTGTAAGAAGAAGAAAAATTGTAACTGATATTCCAGACCAATATTTTTTATTGGAAAAATAACAGAAGGGTAAAATAAAAACCGGTCGGATATACCAGCTTAATTGATTCTGATGTCTGCTGAAAGCCCACTCGAAAAAATTTTGATTAAGGCTAAGCAGAAGTAAAACCAGACAAGTCAGCAAAACAAAAATAAGGGCGATTGTTTTATCGTATTTCAATAACATGTTTGTCATAACATCACTCCCTGTTCTGCTTTTGGTGAAGAAATTTTTGTTACTCATAAAACTAAAGAAATATTTCACTTGTTGAATGAAGAAAATAAAAAGTTTACCCGCGAAATAATTTTTGGAAAAAGTGAGTTGAACGGGAAAGTTACTTTAAGCTTGCGTAGGGT
>CAZEXO010000038.1:16259-23474 GCA_964516545.1 uncultured Melioribacteraceae bacterium | reverse complement strand
TCGGTTCTGATTCAATGACCGATTCCGACAATCTTATCTCCTCAACATGGGTAGTTTTTTTTCTTACAACACGAACATCCGGTTTTATAAAATGATTATACCCGATATAACTTACCCGAATTTGATAGAGACCTTCCGGTACATTTAAAAGATTGAAATAACCTTCATTATCGGTTGATGTTCCAAGTGATGTTTCCATTATTAAAATGTTTGCTCCGGGAAGTGGGGCGTTGGTCTTTGAATCAATAATTTTTCCTTTGATTCCACCTTCATTTTGAGCAAGAATTATTGCTGCTGTTGAAAATAAAAAATAAATAATTACGGAGAGTTTGTTCATTATTTCCTCAACTGTTAAAAAATCCGGGTGGAATTTTAGGCGTTATTTTCGAGAATGAATACCTGACCGATAGGAATATTTGACGAGTTTATAAGATTGAAAGAAAAATGCCGGATTGGAAAGAAAGATATGTCCCGATTTAAAGTTTAACTTTGTGTCTCGGAGCCTTGGTGGCAGATTAGGTTGCCACTAAGGCTCAAATGTGTGAAGAAAGGTACTCTAATTAGAAATACTTAATTGTTCTGAGGGAAAGAAAAATGTTGCTGTACCATTTGCCATCTGTCATCACGTTTTTCCAGTACGCCTGTCCAACGTGCATTTTCCCAGCTCGCCGGTTGCCCGTCCCAGGTATTAATATCATAAAGTCGGCAATAGAACCAGGCAACTGTTCCTGATTCTGAGACAGTAATTTTCAGATCTTTTATCTCGTGTCGCACATATTGAAACTTGTCATTCATAAAAACAGGAATTGCCTTTTCAAATTCGGCTCTTCCTTTTACAACGTTGTCGCTGGGGTGAACTTCCAAAAAGTTTGAATCACTAGCTACAATACTCAGCAACAAGTCAACATTTTTTGTCTTGAACCATCCGATGCAGTTATCAATTGCATAAGTAATATCAGCCAGCTCTTTTTCTTCCGTTGTTTGATTGTTGGCTGATTCTGATGTAAAGGCGAGTAAAAGTAATGTTGTGACAAGAATAAAAATTGATTGCGTTAGTAAAGAATTGATTTTCATTTTTCCCCCGATGAAGATCATGAAATTAATTTCTTATTCAAGAAACAATGATAATATAATAAAGCCAGTTCATTAAAAAACAGAAAAATATTTACCTTATCAGAATCCGGGAAAGAATGCAATTTTATATTCTGATTGATTATATGGTTATTCTGAAAAAGCAAGTTCTGCTTCTATAAATCCTCCGTTAACACCCTCATTAAGTATATCTTTATTTCCAAGTCGTTTGAAATAAAGAGCGGCATAATTACGTTGGGTAATGCTTCCGTTAAAAAGATAAAAACGAATTCGGTTTTTCCCCTCACAGTTTGTCACAAGTCCAAGAGAATAATCGGCAATTTTAGCCGAAAAAATATCGGTTTGATTTCCCAGGTGATTCATGATAAAATCAATATCCTGTTTTTGACCGGAACGCGCCAGGTGTTCGAAAAATAAAATGGAATACATCATAGACTCTATTAAATATTAAAAGGAAGGTGGAAGATTATAGATAAGATAAACCGGAATCTTTGACTTATGTCAAAAAATTATCTGACTGAACGGATTCTGCTTAAAGTTTCTTGTGTAATACCCAGAAGAGTAGCGATGTCTCCAAGTCTGGCACGCTGAAAAATTTTGGGGGCAATGAGCATCATGAAATCATATTTTTCCCTGGCGGTCATAAGATTGAAACGTTTGCCTGTTGCATCCAGAAGTGAGAGTTGATCTTCGAGAATTAATCTTCCGAATCTTTCAATTTGCGGGTAATTGTTGGTGAGCTCCTGACGATCTGAATAATTGAGCACAATTGCTGTTGTATCTTCACTTGCCTGAAGATATTCATCAGAAGGTAATCGTTTAAAACTTCCTAAAGATGTCGCCATTTCACCTTCGCAATGGATCCATTTGGTCATTTCTTTATCGTTGTAAATAAAATATTTTTTAATCATCCCGGATTTGATAAAGTATAGTTTTGAGCAGATTTGACCGGGCTTTAGAAGGAAATCATTTTTTGAGTATGATTCGAAAAATAATTTGTTTTTTATAGCCGATTCGGTTTCGGAATCAAGAGGCGTGTATTTTTTAATAAAATTAATTAATTCATCCATAATGGAATTAATGGGAGGATGTTTTCCTCCCTGTAAATTATATGATTGATTTCAATGATTCGTAATGCGCTTTTATTGTGTTATCAAGATCTTCAGTTGAATGAGCTGCCGACACGAACATGGCTTCGAACTGCGCCGGAGCCAGATAAATTCCACGGTTCAACATTTCGTGGAAATATTTTCCGTAAAGTTTTGTGTCACTGCTTACAGCCGCCTTGAAATCATTAACCGGTTTTTCAGTGAAGAACATGCAGCTCATGGAACCGATTCGGTTCATGGCGTAATTCTTCCCGAGTTTTTTCAGATTCTCTTTCATACCTTTTTCGAGATAAGCAGATTTTTCTTCAAGTTCATTGTAGAGATTCGGGTTTTCTTTAATTTGTATTAATGCTGCGTAACCTGCCGCCATTGCTAAGGGATTTCCGCTAAGCGTACCTGCCTGATAAACCGGTCCGACCGGAGAAATCTTTTCCATAATTTCTTTTTTACCGCCGTATGCGCCAACGGGTAATCCTCCGCCGATTATTTTTCCGAATGTAGTAATATCGGGAGTAACTTGAAGAATTTCCTGAGCGCCGCCACGTGCAACACGAAAACCTGACATCACTTCATCGAAAATTAGAACGATTTTATTTTCATCGCAAAGAACACGTAATCCTGAAATAAATTCTTTGGTCGACTGAATCACTCCCATGTTACCTGCAATCGGCTCAATAATAATTGCTGCGATTTCATTTTTGTTGGCGGCAATTAATTTTTTCACCGAATCTAAATCGTTGTAATCAGCAATTAATGTATCAGCAGCGCTGCCTTTGGTAACACCCGGACTTGTCGGTTCACCGAATGTTAAAGCCCCTGAACCGGCCTTGATTAAGAAGAAATCGGCATGACCGTGGTAACAACCTTCGAACTTGATAATTTTTTCTCGTCCGGTGAAACCGCGTGCGACTCGTACAGCGCTCATTGTTGCCTCAGTTCCGCTGTTAACCATTCTGATCATTTCAATAGATGGGACAAGTTCAATTATTATTTTCGCCATTTCAATTTCAATAGATGTAGGCGCGCCGAAACTTACTCCTTTTATAAAACTATCCTCAAGTGCTTCAGTTATAAATGAAGGATTATGCCCGAATAAATGAGGTCCCCAGCTACCGATGTAATCAATGTATTCATTTCCATCAACGTCAGTAAACTTCGATCCTTTTCCTTCTTTTATAAAAAGAGGAGTGCCTCCGACTGACTTAAATGCGCGTACCGGTGAATTAACTCCGCCCGGAATATATTTTTTTGCTTCCTCAAAAAGTTTCTTACTGAATTCAATATTCATTACAACTCCGGTTTTGCTTAATAAAAACTTACAGTGTGGGAAATGTATTCGCCATTTTCGTAAATAAATTTCGATGAGAAAAACTTATCCTGAAATAACCATGGGATAAAATGTTTATCTCCTTCCCATAAGTTTAATTCTGTTAATTTTTCATCAGGAATCCATTCAAGCGTGCCTTCCGGCGAGTCAATTAATTCACCTTCGAATTCATCAATCACAAAAATGAAAACCTGCCAGTCGTTTACTTTGTCGAATTTCGGGAAACTTATGAAGCCTTTCATTTTCTGGCTTTTTACGTTGAGTCCGCATTCTTCTTTTATTTCGCGGATTGAACACTCTTCTGGTGATTCACCGAATTCAAACTTTCCGCCGAGTCCGTTCCATTTACCTTCGTGATAATCATTTTCTTTTTTGTTGCGATAAAGCATGAGCGTCTGCCCATCTTTCTGAACATAACAAAGTGTGGCGAGAATTATTTTTGCCATAATAAATTCGTTAAGATTTTTATTGTGCACAGCAGATAACGCAGATTCAACAGATTAATGTTGTAACTGTGAGAATCCGATTTTTCAGCGTCATCTGCGTTCCATTCCTTTAGTTTACCGGATTTTATTATTTAGAATTATCAAACTTTATCTACCACGCCAGGTACGGATATTCTTTCATTAAATAATTCTGAACGTAATCCTTTACAGAATCGGCAAGAGGAGTAATTGGTTTGTTGTAACCGGCATTTTTCATCTTCTCCATATTCGCTTCAGTGAAATACTGATACTTACCTTTCAGATTTTCCGGCATATCAATGTATTCAATATTAACGGGCTTATTCATTGATTTGAACAATGCAGTCACAAGATCATTCCATGAATTGGCTCTTCCGGTTCCAACATTAAATAATCCGTTTTTATCCTTATGCTCAAGAAAATGTAAAGTCATGTCGACGGCATCTTTAACATAAATGAAATCACGTTTTTGCTCGCCGTCTTTGTAATCAGGATGGAAAGATTTGAATAATTTCACTTTCCCGGTATCGCGAACCTGTTCAAAGGCTTTATGAACTACGCTGCGCATGTCGCCTTTGTGAGTTTCGTTTGGACCGAATACATTAAAATATTTTAATCCAACGATTTTGTCAGTCAGTTCCATTTTCCTTATCCACAAATCGAAAATATGTTTTGAATAACCGTACATATTAAGCGGACGAAGCTCATCAAGTTTGGAAACATCATCGTTGTAGCCTTTTGATCCATCACCGTAGGTTGCGGCAGATGAAGCATAAATAAATCTTGATCTATGGGGAAGACAGTATTTAATCAGTTCAATAGAATACTGAACATTGTTATCGTGTAAATAATCGGCATCGGTTTCGGTAGTTGACGAACATGCGCCAAGATGAATAATAGACGAAATCGGAAAAGTAAGAGTGTCGTCGATAATCATATCGATGAAATCATCCTTGTGTATGAAGTCGGCGAATTTCAAACCGTTAAGATTTTTCCATTTTTCTCCGGATAAAAGTTCGTCTACAATGACGATATTATCCTTGCCCATCTCATTCAGTCTGAACACTACGTTGCTTCCGATAAAACCAGCTCCACCGGTTACAACTATCATATATCCTCCGTGCATAAATTTTAATTGGGAACTAATTTACTTATATTCGCACTTAACTTCAAAAGTATGTTCCCCGTATATTAGTTCCATTTTGAAAGGGTATAATCATGAATTCAGACATTATAAAAGACATTATTCGGCATAGGATACTTATTCTTGGTGGACCGAATGGTAGTCTTATTCAAAGCAAAAGATTAACAGAGGAAGATTTCCGGGGAGATAGATTCAGGAATCATCCCGTAGATCTGAAAGGTAACAATGATATTCTTTGCCTAACCCAGCCTGAAGTTGTTAAAAGTATTTATCGTGGATATTATGATGTCGGTGCAGATATAATTCTCACAAATACATTCAACGCGACAACAATATCACAGAGTGATTATAAAACAGATTCACTCAGTTATGAAATTAACTTCGCGGCTGCTTCATTAGGCAGAGAGGTTGTCAAAGAGTTGGAGAGTAAAAATTCCGGTTCTCGAAAATTTGTCGCCGGTTCAATGGGACCAACAAGTAAAACTGCATCCATTTCACCCGATGTGAACAACCCAGGTTACCGCGCCGCATTCTTCGATGATTTTGTCGATTCATATTATATCGCGGCGAAAGGTTTGATGGAGGGGGGAAGCGACATATTATTAGTCGAAACTATTTTCGATACACTCAACGCCAAAGCTGCTGTTTATGCCATTCATAAATTATTCAGAGAAAAAGGTAAATCACTTCCAGTCATGATTTCAGGAACAATTGTTGATTTAAGCGGAAGAACCTTGTCGGGACAAACGACGGAGGCCTTTTTAATCTCATTGATGCACACAAAAAACCTGTTGAGCATCGGATTGAATTGTTCGCTTGGTCCTAAACAAATGCGCCCTTTCATTGAGGAGTTATCGGCGAAAGCTCCAGTATTTACTCATCTATACCCCAATGCCGGATTACCGAATGAATTTGGCGGTTATGATGAAACTCCTGAACGCATGGCAAAAGTTCTTGAACAATTTGTTGAAGAAGGATTTATTAATTTGCTTGGCGGTTGCTGCGGTTCAACGCCGGAACATATTCAGGCTTTTGCCGAGATGGCAAAAAAACATAAACCTCGAATTGTTCCTGAAGCGCGACGAACATTAATGTTGAGCGGTCTTGAGCCGCTCATTTTCCGTGAAGAAATGAATTTTGTGAATGTTGGTGAAAGAACTAATGTTGCCGGATCAAAAATGTTTGCACGATTAATCAGGGAAGAAAAGTTTGAGCAAGCCTTATCAGTTGCCCGTCAGCAGGTTGAAAACGGCGCGCAGATAATTGATGTGAACATGGATGAAGCGATGATTGATTCGGAGAAATCCATGAAAAACTTTTTAAACATGGTTGCAACCGAGCCTGAAATTTCCCGCGTTCCCGTTATGCTGGATTCATCCAAATGGAGTGTGATTGAAACAGGATTAAAGTGTCTTCAGGGAAAAGGAGTTGTTAATTCAATCAGCATGAAAGAAGGTGAAGAAGAATTTAAAAATCACGCTGAGAAAATTCTTGATTACGGCGCGGCGGTTATCGTAATGGCTTTCGATGAAAAAGGACAGGCAGATTCATATCAACGAAAAATTGACATTGCTCAGAGAGCTTACAAAATTTTAATTGAAGAAGTTGGTTTCAAACCTGAAGACATAATTTTTGATCCGAACATTTTTGCTGTTGCTACGGGAATTGAGGAACACAATAATTATGCTAAGGATTATATTGAAGCCGTAAAATGGATTAAAGCAAATCTTCCGTTAGCGAGAATTTCAGGAGGCGTTAGTAATCTCTCATTTTCATTCAGAGGAAATGATAAAGTGCGTGAAGCCATGCATTCAGCATTTCTTTTTCATGCAATAAAAGCCGGAATGGATATGGGGATTGTTAATGCAGGCCAACTGGAGATTTACGAACAAATACCGAAAGAGTTGCTGGAACGTGTTGAGGATGTTTTGTTTAACAGAAGAAAAGATGCAACTGAACGGTTGATTGAAATAGCCGAACAGGTTAGAGGAACAAAAACTGAAGAAACAAAAACAGAAGAATGGCGCAATGCCCCTGTTAATGAGAGACTCAAACATGCATTAATAAAGGGTATTGTTG
>CAZEXO010000038.1:0-16249 GCA_964516545.1 uncultured Melioribacteraceae bacterium | reverse complement strand
AGATGTGGATATTGAAGAAGCCCGGCAAAAATCTCCTTCCGCCCTTGAAGTGATAGAGGGTCCATTAATGGATGGAATGAACGTTGTGGGAGATTTATTCGGTCAGGGGAAAATGTTTTTACCGCAGGTTGTTAAAAGCGCACGTGTTATGAAAAAAGCCGTCGCCTATCTCATACCTTTTATTGAAGAAGAGAAAAAAATATCAGGCAATACAAAAAGCGCTGGTACAATTCTGATGGCAACAGTAAAGGGCGACGTACACGATATTGGTAAAAATATTGTCGGCGTTGTTCTCGGCTGCAACAATTATGATGTAATTGATCTGGGAGTAATGGTTCCTTCCGAAAAAATTCTTTCCGCGGCGATTGAAAAGAAAGTTGATATGATTGGTTTAAGCGGATTAATCACGCCATCGCTGGACGAAATGGGACATGTTGCCCGCGAGATGGAACGTCAGGGATTCAAACTGCCTTTGTTAATCGGCGGGGCAACTACTTCGCGTGTTCATACGGCGGTGAAAATAGCGCCTGAATACAGCGGACCAACTATTCATGTGCTCGATGCTTCCAGAAGTGTTTCCGTAGTTGGTAATTTATTGGGCGAGAACAAAAATAAATTTACCGGTGGAATTAAAAGTGAATATGATGAATTAAAAAAACACCACGCGGCAAATCTCAGTTCTAAAAATTATTTATCGCTTAAAGCAGCCAGAGAAAACAAACTTAATTTGAAATGGCATGAAATAAAAATAACTGAACCGGAATTCACGGGTGTAAAGGATTTTTCATTTTATCCATTGGAAGAAATTCGAAAGTATATTGACTGGACGCCATTTTTCACGACTTGGGAATTAAAAGGAAAATATCCGATAATTTTTGAAGATATAAATTACGGTCTCGAAGCAAAAAAACTTTTTGATGATGCAAACAGACTCCTTGACTACATTCTAGAAAAACGATCATTGAAAGCAAATGCTGTTGTCGGAATTTTTCCGGCTAATTCAGACGGTGATGATATAATTCTTGAAAACGGAATTGTTCTTCACACGATTCGTCAGGAAATAAAAAAAGCCGACGGGCAACCGAATCTGGCTCTTGCTGATTTCATCGCTCCGCTTTCATCGGGCATCAAAGACTATATAGGATTATTTGCTGTAACCACCGGACTTGGAATTGAATTGCTGGTCAACAAATTCGAAAAGGAACACGATGATTACAACGCGATAATGACAAAAGCCGTTGCAGACAGGCTGGCCGAAGCTTTTGCCGAACTATTGCATGAAAAAGTTCGCAAAGAAATTTGGGGTTATTCTGCGGATGAAAACTTCAGTAACGAGGAACTTATAAAAGAAAAATACACCGGTATAAGACCTGCTCCGGGATATCCGTCACAACCTGACCATACCGAAAAGCTGACTATCTGGAATCTTCTTGACGCGGAAAATAAAACCGGGATAAAATTAACTGAGACGTTAGCAATGCATCCCGCAGCTTCGGTTTGCGGATTATATTTTGCTAATCCCGAAGCGAAATATTTTAACGTGGGCAAAATAAGTCGTGAACAAGTCGATGATTATGCTAAACGTAAAAGAATAACTTTCGGGGAAGCTGAAAAATGGCTTCAACCTATTTTGAATTATTGATGAAAATTATATAACGAAAAAAAGATACCATTTTAGAATGTTTTTTACTGAGGCGCGTGATAAGATGAATCATCTAAAAAAAGTATTGAATAAAAAAGTTGGCGCCTCTCCGGGGGAGGTTTCATATATCGGTGAGGCAGTACCTGAAAAGACTGTAATAAAATTATTCTGTTACGATAAAGATTCATTCGTTTCGATTGTGATCGATTCTCTTGAGACACTCAGAAATAATCTCGACAAAGACAGGGTAAATTGGATTCATATTACCGGACTTTCGGACCAGTCGCTTATAACCGAAATCGCTTTGTCTTTTGGCGTTCATAAATTATCACTTGAAGACGCTTTTAACACCGGACACATTCCGAAATATGAGGAAATAGAAAACTACCTCATGTTTATCTCGAAAGGATTTCTTGGTGATTCAGGGGATGATGTACTTACGAATCAAATAAGTGTTTTTCTTTTTAAAAATGTTGTACTTACTATCCAGGATAAAAATCTGGAATTGTTGGATATAAAAATTCAAAGAATTGAACAGGCAAAGGGGAAAACCAGATCGAAAAAGGCCGACTATCTTTTCTTTGCAATACTTGATGCCTACACTGACACTTTTTATTCGTCATTTGATCGAGTTAGAGAAGAGCTACTTGAGCTTGAGGATAAATTACTTGATAACAGAACGACTAATTATCTTAATGAAATTTTGAAGATAAATAAAAAACTTGCTTCATTAAGAAAAATAATTTTCCCAGTTAAAAGTGCAATGCAGAATTTTCTTTTTTCTGAAATGGATTTATTTGCCGATTCAAATATGAAATACTTGAATGATCTTAAGGATCATATCGATGAACTTGTTGAGTATCATAATACTTTTAACGAATTCACCAAAAGTCTTTTTCAACTTAATGAAAACAATCTTAATGCCGATACAAACAAGGTGATCAAAATTCTCACCATTATAACAGCGATTTTTATTCCTCTTACATTTATTGCAGGTATTTACGGAATGAATTTTAAGTACATGCCCGAATTGAAATGGCATTACGGATATTTTATGATTCTGACAATAATGTTCGTAACAGGTGTAAGTTTATTTGTGTTGATGAAAATCAAAAAATGGTTTTGAAAGTATAATGGAAATAAAAAACCCCGGGTTATACCGGGGTCTGAATTTATTTTGTAAGTTTTTTCACAGCGGATTTTAACTTTTTCCAATCGAATTTTTTCGCGAGCAGCATGGCTTCATCAGGGGTCAGACCTGAAGAAGTAAAGGCAAATATCGCGGCTTTGTTTTCATCCTCTTTGAGATAAACAGTAAGTCCGAAATCTCCCATATTTTCGTCGTAATATTTAGAAATTTTAAAACCATTTTCTTCCGTAATCTCATATACTCCTTCATCGGTCTGAATTTTTGTCTCCTCGAGTTTTGCCTCCATCATTATTTTATTACCGATAATTATTACCGTTTCAATATCGATGCCCTCAAAGTAATAACTTCGTGCTGCTGTGATCATGTTCATATCGCCAATGTCCATACTCATGCCCTCGGCGGGATCGGCTTCAAAGCCTTCCAGATCTATGAGTAAAGGTTTCAGCGATTCATGTTTTTGGGAGTGAATCGGTATTGTTGTTCCAATCAGTAAAATTAAAATCAGATATAGTCTTTGTGTCATTAAGATCTCCTTATGATACAATAAATGTGTCGTGATATTTACAAAAAATGTCAGAGATTTCACAGTTATTATTTCCCGGAATGTCGCATATTTACAATTACTTTTTAGGAGAATTAATAGATTACCCGGTAAGTATTTTGAGGTGAAGTGAATTATCTTTATTACAAACCCAAAGGATTTCTTGCTGATTATGTGAAATTAATCTGGTGTATTGATTTTAATGACTACAGTAATTCATATAACTGCAATAAGCTGATACCTTCCGGATGTATTGAGGTTTTATTTCATTTCGGAAGTCAGCCTTTTGATAAACTTGATGGAAATCTATCCAAACAACCGCGTGGATTAATAATTGGTCAGAAATCAAAATTCACCGAATATTTTCCCGTGGGGAAAGCCGGAATTGTATCGGCTATGCTTTTACCCGAAAAAGCTACTTCAGTAATCGGAATACCTCTGAATCACTTATCAAATCAGCATATTGATGTAGTTGATATTTTTGGAAAAGCCGGGGCGGAAGTTATTGAAAAAATAAATACCATTGATTCCCTGAAAGAAAAAATGGGTATCGTTGAAAAGTTTTTATCAGACAGAGTTGCCGAGTTTTATACGAACACCGATAAACAAATTACGGAATCGGTACGACAGATTAATCTTTACGGCGGAAATATTAAAATAGAATCACTCGCCAAAAATGTTAATCTGAGTAAACGACAACTGGAAAGAAAGTTTTCAGCAAAAATCGGGTTAAGTCCAAAAGATTTTTCAAGAATAATCAGGTTTCAGAAAACGCTTTTTGTTAAGCAGAAAAATGAATCTTTGAGTCTTACAAAACTTGCCTACGGATGCGGTTATTCCGATCAGGCTCACTTAATACATGATTTCAAATCTATCTCCGGGTTAACACCTACAGAGTATTTTTCCGTAATAGACTCATTCTCAGATTATTATTCTTTTTAATGTCGCAAACCTACAATTTATTTTTCCTCTGCCGGGTTATTTTACCGTCACAATTTTAACAAACGAAGGAGTACTAATGAAAACGATTGTAAAATTTTTCGAAATTATTGCTGTAGACTTTCAGCGAGCGGTTAATTTTTATAATTCACTCTTGAAAATCAATCTTGATATCTGCGAATGTGGAGATGACAAGATGGCTTTCTTTCCTCACAAAGAAGGAGCGATTAGTTGTTCACCCGGATTTTATCCTTCGAAAGACGGCACCATCATAACTCTGAAAGCCGTTGAACCGCTTAATCAAATGCTGGAACGTGCTAAAGTGTTGGGCGGTTCAGTTGTAATGGATATTACAAAAATTTCGAATGAAAATTCCGGTTCGTTTGCATTGATTCTCGATACTGAAGAAAATCGTATCGGGCTGCATTCTGATGAGTAACAGTCTTTATTCCCGACGTACTCAGATCATCGGAATAATCACCTGAATCTTGGTACGTCGGATGATCGTAAAAATTTTCCATATTGTAAAAGATTTGTAAAATGACAAATATGTTTTAATTCCTACCGGAAGGTTTACAATAATATTATGTATCTTCGCCAAGTACTTCCAACAAAATATGGTATTTCAATCCTTTTAAGAGGGGCGGAAAATCTGAAAAAGATTTAATGCAAAAAGGCTTGGAATAATTCTTAATTGTAAACAGATCGGAAACTGAATGCGATATAAAAGTGAGCACAAATTTCACATACCTGTACTGGGTATCGGATATTCAATTGACACTCCTCTGAAAGTTGCTAAATTCGGAATTTCATCCGTCATTTCACTTGTTGATGATACTCTACTCGAACGTCTGAGGAAGTTTTATTTAGAAAAAGAAAATTTGGAATATATTCCGATCACCAATAATGAAGATGACAGTCGGGCGCGAAGAATAACCGCCTACCTTAATATGGTTAATGAAATGGTAAAGAATCAGATTAAGTCAATCAGAAATCTACCATTCGAAATTGAAAACGACCTGACAAAATATTTTGAGATGCTTCCTGATACTTCGGATTTGAAAAAACTTTATTACAAGATGCTTTTCTCTGATGATGAATTCCAAAAAAATAAAATACAAAAAGAACTTCGTGACAGAATCGTCCCTGGTGAAATTGATGTAAACATTATGACAAAAGTTGATAAAGTTAATTTTAATAAAAAACATGAAATACTTCCGGTAGAGTTTAATGATGCTCATGCTGCTCTGAGAGGTTATGCGTTGAGTGATTTGGAAAGTTCGATTATTTTTTCAGCGGGAATGAATCCAAGGTTATATTCATATCTTGAATCGTTCAGAGATTTTTATACGATGAAGGATGATGGATTCAGAAAGAAAATAATAATTAAAGTGAGTGATTTCAGATCGGCATTTATTCAGGGAAAATTTCTGGCAAAAAAAGGATTGTGGGTATCAGAATTCAGAGTCGAATCAGGGCTGAATTGCGGCGGGCATGCATTTGCCACCGATGGTTTTTTACTCGGACCTATTCTTGCTGAATTTAAGAATCGTAAAAATGAATTACTGGATACTTTAAAAGATATTTTTCTCGATGCAATTGCCCGAAAAAGTATTAATGTTGAGGCAGATAAACTTAAAATCGATCTGGCTGTTCAGGGCGGAGTTGGTGAATTCACCGAGCAGAATTTTTTATTTAGAAAATACGGAGTGAAGTCTGTTGGCTGGGGCACACCGTTTTTACTCGTTCCCGATGTGATAAATGTTGACGAAAATACACTCCAAAAACTCTCAGCAGCCGGCGAAAAAGATTTATATCTCAGCAGTGTTTCACCTCTCGGTGTTCCTTTTAATAACTTAAGAGGAAATGAAAAAGATGAAGAAAAACTTCTCAGAGCAAATGCAAATAAACCCGGGAGTCCATGTCCGAAAAAATTTTTATTATCCACAAAAGAATTTTCAAATAATCTTTTATGCACGGCTTCTTCAACTTATCTTAATAAAAAAATTGCTGACCTGAAAAGTAAGCTACCAGATATAAATGATTTTAAGAGAGAGTTCGATAAGGTTACCGAAAAAGTTTGTCTCTGTGTCGGACTAACTGCCTCAGCGACAAAAACAAAAGAAATTAATATTCCAAAACAAAGTAATGCTGTTGCCGTTTGTCCGGGTCCGAATTTAGCATACTTCTCGAAAATCACTAACCTACGTGAGATGATAGATCATATTTACGGAAGAATAAATTTGATAACGGATGTGAATCGCCCGAATATGTTTATAAAAGAATTAAGAATTTACATCGATTACTTATCTGATAAATTAGATAAGAGTGTCACACCACTCTCAATTCAAACAAAGGAGTATTTCAATACTTTCGCTAAAAATATTTTGAATGGAATCGACTATTACAAAACGTTAGCATTCGAGCTAATTGAAGAAACTGAAATAATACGTTCAAAATTCAGAGAAGAGTTAAGCAGTCTTGAGGAAAAATTACTTTGTCTTGTTTCGGATGCCTCATTAAACTTCCGGTAATATGTAAATAGTATTTTCACCATTATTATCGTTGAGTAGATTTGATTCCAATTAAGTCATCTCTGTCATTGATAGTTTCCATTTTGAATGAAAAAATATTCTGAGGAACTATGCGATTTCGCATTTTTTGGTCAGGGTTATTCTTTTTCTAATCACAAAATTCTTGTGTTGATTCTTCAACCATATGCAGAGTGTCGTGCATGTTCAGGTGAATAAAAAAGAGGCTTTGGTCTCTTTCTTATTTGATAAATATTATTCATCACAAAAAATCCATTTCAGTCCTTCGTAAAAGGACTTTTTTACCACCCATGTGTGATTCTCGCCGGGGAAAATTTGCAGCTTGAAATTAAACCTGTTTAGACCTTCAACGGGCAATCGCAATCGTTCAATTGTCGGAGGAAGCATCTCAAACTTTCCGTCGCCATGAGACCAGAATAATTTAGTCGGAATAGGATTAACATTCTGTGAATCACACATCTCAGCGAGATCAATTAGATAAAAATCATGATAATAAATATTCGGGCTGCTCGCGAGAAAATTTTTGAATACCATTCCATCATTTTCGTTGTATCTGAAAAAAGCATACATGGTGAAATATGCGCTTGCCGAATGACCGATCAACGTTCTTCCGTTAGGACCTTTTGTGTTGAACGTATAATCAATTAACGGCAATAACTCGTTTTTCAGAAACTGATAAAATTTTTCACCACCGCCTGAGTTTGTATTTATTGAATCAAACGGGTAGAGATAATCCCGGTGACGATGATTTTCATTCGGATAACCAATTCCCACGGTGATAAAATCAGGCATTAGGTTCTGACGACGCAGACTGTCAGCATATCCCACTACTCCGCCGATTCCGCCAACATTATCCAGATAACCGGGAGAACCGAAGGTAAACCAATCTCCATCCAGAATATACAATACATCATATCCTTCGGGTTTTGTATGGTTATAATTTGCAGGAAGGCGGATGATTAGTTTAAAAGCATCATTCACATTAATTGAATAAATACTATCCGGTATCTGTGGGATGTAATTCACAGCCTCCGGTTCATTCACTGAGTTATTAGTACATGAAATCAGATTGATAAGAATTAAGAGATAAAGCAGTGTCGGATATTTCATTTATTCCCCCGAATTTAACTCAAAAATAAAAGTAGAAACTCAATCAAAAAAGGTTAAAATTCCGAACCTTTCGACTGCCGTTTTTTTTACCATAAAAAAACAGGAAACATAGCTGCGATTTTTTGCATATTTTTACTTTCAAAAATATGTTTAGAAATAATGCCCGCGGAATTGAATATTCATATTGATGTATTTGCGCTCCTTATTTTTCTTGGGGTAATACAGGGATTCTTTCTCTCATCATTTTTCTTTCTGAAAAAAAGCAGGCAGAAACCTTCAAATATTTATCTCGGACTATTATTAATTTGCTGTTCGCTTCTTTCTTTGGATATTCTTGTTAGTTACACAAATTATATGTTTTATATGTTATGGTTTGTCGACCTCACCGAACCATTAACATTAATAATAGGTCCGTTGTTTTATCTTTATCTTAAGTCCAAAATCAGCGGTAAACATCAAAAAACTTTTTGGCTGCATTTTATACCCTCAGGCATTTATTTATTCTATCATGTTCCTTTTATGATTCAGGGGAATAATTATAAATATAACGCGTATATTTTTTCCTATCACCCTGAGTTAAGTTACCGACCTTATACTCTTTTATATGATGTAGATCCACTGGGAATTAAATCGCAAATAGTTTTACTGCTGCTTCTGTCAATGGGAATTTACGCAGCTCTTTCTGTATTTAAAAGTTATTCTTACTTCAGGCAACAGAAAGATAAAACAAGCAGAGGAATATTTTTCGAAAGTCTTGTTTTTTCTGTTGTTGTCATAACTGTTTTTGCAGTCAGACTTACCGCCAAACTTGATTTGGGCGATTACATAATAATGTCTGTCATTGCTTTGGTCATTTATCTGATAAGTTTCAAAGTGGTGTTAAATTCTTCTATTTTTTCCCAAAACGAAAAGAAGGAAAAATATTCACGTTCATCACTCACTAGCGAATACAAACAAAAACTACTTGCAAAAATTAGAACAGTTATGGAATCAGAGGAATATTTTCTTAAACCTAATTCCTCTCTTCCTGAGCTGGCAAAACTTGTTGGTTCTAATCCGAATCATGTTTCGCAGACAATAAATGAACAACTGAGTATGAGTTTTTTCGATCTTCTTGCTGAATATCGAATAAATAAAGCTAAGATTCTTTTAATTTCACCTGAGCATTCTGACAGAACAATTGAAGAAATTGCTTATACAGTCGGCTATAATTCGAAATCAACATTTAATACTGCATTTAAAAAACTCACCGGTTTAACTCCATCAGAATATAAAATTCGGAATTCTCAGTAAAAGTATGTTCAATCCTACATTCACGAATGATGGATTCACGCAAAAAGTCGTTAAAACAGCTTCTTTGAATTAATTTTGACAGACTCAATTCGGAGAAAAAATGACTAAAGTAAAATTCATGAGAGAACGGCGTTACGATCTAGACTGGTTAAGAGTTTTAGCTATTATTCTAGTTCTTTTTTATCACGTAGGCATGTTTTATAATAGCTGGGGATATCACATTAAAAATCCCATAACTTCAAAAAGTTTTGAACCGATAATGATTTGGCTTCATCAGTGGCGCATGCCTTTACTTCTATTTATTTCCGGTGCTGCGACCATTTATGCATCTTCTAAAAGGGGTACCGGTCAGATTATCCGTGAAAGAAGCAGGCGACTCCTGATTCCTCTCATCGTATCAATGTTTGTAATTGTACCTCCGCAGATTTATTTTGAAAGAATTTCTCAGTTCGCGGGATATTTTGATTTTTATAAAACAGTTTTTGAGTTACAACCATATCCTGAAGGAGGAAGTTTTAGCTGGCACCACATGTGGTTTGTGCTTTATTTATTTCTTTATTCTATCATTTTTATTCCTTTACTACGATATCTCAAATCGGAAAATTCGATCAGCCTAATCTCGCGTCTGGAGAAAATTGCTGATAGCGGTTGGTTCATTCCGGGTTTTGCTCTCATCATCATCATTACGCAAATTATTTTACGCCCTATTTTCCCGGTAGAAACTCATGCGTTGATAAATGATTGGGCATATTTTGTGCAGTATGGATGTTTTTATTTTGCAGGGTTGTTATTTGCATCGAGTGATAAAATTTGGGAAGTAATTGAAAAAAGAAGAAGATATCATTTGCTATTAGGTGTCATTTCGCTTTGTTTTATGTGGGCGCTTTATTTTTTCATTTGGGACTGGCTAAGCGGATTTTTATCCCAGGAGACGATAAATGTAATCTGGGAAATGAATCTTATTTTTCTTGGTTGGACCTGGGTTATTGCCATTCTTGGGTATGGTAAAAAATATCTTAATCGCGAAAGCAAAATAATTTCTAAAAGCAATGAAGGGATTTATCCTTTTTATATTCTTCATCAAACAGCAATAATTGCTGTGGCGTTTTATTATTCGAAATTTGATTCAAATATTTTCAGCGGATTTTTGGTTGTTTCGGTTTTGTCGGGACTGATTTCAGCGGGTATTTATTGGTTCTTAATAAGACCGTTTAATCTCTGCAGATTTTTATTCGGGATGAAAATGAATAAGAAGCTGATACTTTCCGGTGAAACAAAAACTGATATTGAGACTGAAAAAGTAAGAGTGTAAAAACTGAAAAGGGGAGTTGTGTTCAGTTAAAATAAAACACACCCCCTAATTATCACGTCGGAGTATATCCATAAACAAACATGATGTTGGTGGAGAAGAAGAATGATTCTTTCTGAAATTGAAAATTCTGCTTCCCAAAAACTGCCCGACAAAAAAGGACAGAACAAAAATCGGGTAAGTGTACAACTCCCAACCGATTTCTCCGAAAGTTCTCATAAATATTATGAAAGGAATCGGAAGATGAATTGCCATCAACCATTGAAATGAAAATCTTTTTACATTCGTGCGCCAATAACCAAAAGGAATATTGAAAAGAAAGAATGCAAAAAATGTTATAATGAGGCTCAATAAATTCTCGCAAAAAGTACAATCGTTAAAACCAAATTTTCCAACGAAAGTTCACAAGTAAAATATTTTTACCCCGAATGATTGTTTTTTGTCATGATTATGGAGTGACTTCCGAAAATTTTCGGGTAATCTTCCAATTTGAATCCTGTTTTTTCGGCAAGGCTAACTGATTTCTCAAATTCATTTGTACTTATGTGACCACTCGGTTCTGAAAGTAACACAACACCACCGGGGGTAAGTGAATTATAGATTTGTTTAAGAAAATTTTCCTGATCGGGTACTTCATGTAATACGGCAAAAATCAGGGCAAAATCAATCTGTCCTTTAAGTGAATCGACATTAAGAGAATCACTCGTACATTCAATCGTCTCGATATATTCTTTTAAGTTTTTCTTCTCAGCTCTTTTCTCCAGCTTTGTTAACATGCCTTTTTGTATGTCCACACAGTAAACTTTTCCTGATGGTTTAACCATCTCAGCCATTGGTAAACTGAAAAAGCCCATTCCGGGTCCGACTTCCAGGACTCTTTTTCCGCGCGAAAGATAGGGCGCAAGAATTTTATGAGGGTTTTGAAATAACTTTCTGGAAGGATTCGCCATAAAATATCCCATCCATACAGGGCAAACATGTTCAGCCATAATAATACTCCAATAGTTGAATTTAATTCGGGTTGTTAGACGACAAAGTTCCGGAAAGGTTGTGGTCTGAGAATTCCCTCTCTTAAGAATATAAATGGAAATAACAATTATTTTAACTAAATTTGCTTCGCAAAACTGTAAAGTTGTAACAAGTTTTATCCGTACAAAATAAGAATGAGAGTATTTGACGATTCATTTGTTCACACTCGCCTCTTTTTACTTCTCCTGTAAAATTGTGTTATTATTTTCAGTTCTTAATCAAATTTAAAAATAACAAGAGTATAAAAGGATAATAATGAGTTCATTTAATGAAATGGGTTTGAGTGAAAAATTACTAAAAGCGATCAATGATCTAGGTTACGAAAATCCCATGCCCATTCAGGAAAAAGTAATACCATATCTTCTCCATGAAAAAGCGGCAGATATAATTGCTCTCGCGCAAACAGGCACTGGAAAAACTGCGGCATTCGGATTGCCACTAATACAGATGACTGATGTTAATTCCAAAAAGACACAGCATTTGGTTTTATGCCCAACGCGGGAATTGTGTATTCAAATTACCGATGACTTACATAATTTCTCAAAGTATGTTGATAATTTCAGACTTGTTTCGGTGTATGGAGGAGCGAGCATTGATAAACAGATAATGCAGATTAGAAAAGGAGTACAAATTATAGTTGCGACTCCCGGCAGATTAATTGACTTGATTAGCAGAGGTGTTATAGATATATCACATATTAAAACTGTTGTTCTTGACGAAGCGGACGAAATGCTTGATATGGGATTCAGAGACGCGCTTGAGGAGATTCTGAAAGAAACTCCGGCTGAAAAAAAAGTATTGCTATTTTCTGCAACAATGCCCTCGGAAGTAATGAGCATCGCAAGTCATTATATGAATTCACCGGTGGAGCTTTCAGTCGGAACCCGTAATGCCGGCGCTGAAAATGTTACTCATCTTTATTACACTGTCCATGCGCGCGACAGATATCTTGCGCTTAAAAGAATTGTTGATAACTTCCCTTCGATTTATGGTATTGTTTTTTGTCGTACTCGTCAGGAGACTAAGGAAATTGCAGATAAATTAATGCAGGATGGTTACAATGCCGATGCTCTCCACGGCGATCTTTCACAGGCTCAGCGCGATGTTGTTATGCATAAATTCAGAATACGGCATTTGAAATTACTCGTTGCTACCGATGTCGCGGCGCGCGGACTTGACGTCGAAGATCTTACTCACATAATCAATTACAATCTTCCTGATGATTTGGAAATATATACACATCGCAGCGGAAGAACCGGACGCGCAGGAAAGAAGGGAATTTCGATAGCAATAACTAACCTTAAGGAAATCGGAAAAATTAAAGCTATTGAGAAGGGAATTAAAAAGAAATTTACCCACATGCCGGTTCCTGATGCCAGAGAAGTATGCGAGAAACAATTATTTCATTTCATCGACAGAATGGAAAATGTCGGCGTTGACGAATCGGAGATTGAAGGTTATCTGCCTCAGATTTATAAAAAATTAGAATGGCTTAATCGGGAAGAATTAATTAAGCGATTCGTTTCGCTTGAGTTTAATCGTTTTATCGACTACTACAGAAATGCGCCTGATTTAAACATAAGTGAAAAAAGCAGCCGCGAAAGTAAATTCGACAGAAGTAAGAAAAATGTTGAAGGATTCACCCGGTATTTTATTAATCTCGGAAGAATGGATAACATGAAACCGACAATGATAATCGGTTTGATAAAAGACAACACAAGAATCTCTGACATAACAATCGGTGAAATAGAGATTTTAAAAACATTTTCCTTCTTCGAAGTTGAAACCGGTTTCGAAGACGCTGTTCTTAAAGGTTTTGCCAATAAGAAAATTAAGGGACGTGATATTAGCGTTGAACTTGCGGAAAAGAGAGCTGACAGGCGGAGTGAAAAAAGCAGAAGAGGAAAAGCCGACAATGCAAGACGGGCGCCCAGAAAAGACGACGACAGAAATAGAAAGAAAAAAAACGAACACCATGAAAAAGATAAATGGTGGGCTTCTGAAAAAAATAAAAAGCGAAAATCAGACTCCGAAAAATCCGGAACCAAAGTTTTGCAGGATACTATGTCTTTCGGTGAGAAAAAAAATAAAAAGCGTGATAAAAAAAGAAGATAGTTATCAAGAAAAATTTTGCGTGATTCAAAATGATTCGATGGTTATATTTGTTCATGGTGTACCGAACTTAACCTAAAATCATAAATCGTGTGTTATGGAAGACAAAACTACTTTTATCAGCGCGCAGCTTTCGTTTCGCGTCAGAGACGTTAAAGCTTCAGCCGAATTTTATGAGAATGTATTGAATTTTAAGACGAAACTTTATCTTGACTCACCCTCTGAAATGGCTATCATCGAACGCGATGGAGTAATTATTCATCTCACAAAAACTTTTCTTGACGGAGAAGTTATCGGAAGAGGCTGCGGATTTATTACCGTACAGGGAATTGATAGTCTGTGGAAAAATCTTAAAACCAGGGACGGGATACTTTCTGATATCGAAACAAAAGAATGTGGAATGAAAACTCATTTCAAAGAATTTGTTCTGAGGGATATGGACGGCAATGTACTTCGATTTATTGAACCGACACTTAAGTAATTATTTATCGGTAAATAAATATTATGTATGACATCATTTATCAAAATTCCGAAGGAAACAATAAACGAAGTATGAAAAAAATATTCTTCATAATATTATTGTTCTTCATGGGCGTTAGTATACAAGCCCAATTTTTACGCGGTTTCGGAATTAAAATGGGAACATCAGTTACTTCTCAGAATTGGGAGTACAGAAATTTCCCTGTCATGGATTTCGCGGATGGTTCAAAGATGACTATCAGTCCGGGAGTTTTTGCCGAATTTTTTACAGATAAAAATTTCAGTTTGCTTTCTGAAATAAATTACGTGCAAAAAGGCGCTTCAGAAGAACTGCAAATATCCACTATCGAGAATCCCTTAGGAACAAACGAAACTGTAAAATGGAATGCGGTTTTGGATTATCTGAATATTTCATTGTTAGGAAAATTCAGAATTCAAACCGGAAGTTTTCAGCCTTATATTGTTGCAGGTCCTTATCTCGATTTGGAAATAGATAAAACAAACGAGCTTGAAAATTTCAACACTGATCCGAATAAATTCGGTATTAAAACCGGAATCGGAAGTGAAATAGATATATTATCAATCAAATTACTCCTCGAAATAGTTTATCATATTGAACTTGATGAACTATATAAAACAGATATTCTTAAGATTACATCCAGTAGCTATGATATAAGAATTGGAGTAATGCTTTGATTAAATTGAAAAATAAAATTACGGATATGGGCAAATGAATATTGTTATCACCGGATCGAACGGTTTTATTGGCAGAAATCTTTTAAATGAACTATTAAGAAAATTCCCTGATGCAAAAATAAAATGTCTTGTCCGTTCCCTGAAAAAATCAGATAATGAAAGAGTGGAAAACATACCAGTAAATTATCTTGATCTTAATTCTATTCTGGCTTCGGGATGTATTGAAAATGCCGATTACATTTTTCATGTGGCGGGTGTAACAAAATCAGCGACAAAAAAGGGATTTTGGGAGGGGAATGTTATTCCTACTCAGAATCTTGTTGAAGCAGTTAAGCGGTTGAATAAAAACATAAAACGATTTCTTATTGTATCATCACATGCAGCAAGCGGACCTTCAGATTCCATCGATCATTATAAAAATGAATCAGAGCAAGATAAACCGAGCGAATTGTACGGTAAAAGTAAACTAGCCGGTGAGATGATTTTACGATCACAGGAAACAATTCCTTATACTGTGATCAGACCCGGCGGAGTATACGGACCCGGTGACGTGGACTTTTTAAATATCTTTAAGATGACTAAAATGGGAATTAATGTTTATGCCGGAGTAAAACATAAATATATTTCTCTGATATTTTCCGAAGACCTGGTTGAGGCTATAATCAATTCTGCTTTTTCTGAAAACACAATTAATAAAAAATATTTTATAGTTGAGGATCACCCGGTTAGATGGCAGCAAATACACGAGGAAATATTTTCAATTGCAGAAAAAAAACATTTTGATATTTCAATACCGCTGCCGCTAATCAGTTTCTTTGCGAATTTCGGATCGCTTTATTCTATTCTTTTCAAAAAGCAGTCTATTTTTAATAAGAACAAAATTGATATGTCGCGCCCTTCATTCTGGATTGCATCTAACGAATCGGCGAAAAAAGATTTTGGTTTTAAGACAAAATATTCTATGCGGGAATCACTGGAAAAGACCTTCAATTGGTATCTTGAAAAAGGCTGGTTATAAAAGTACGGCAGTCGAAAATATTCTTAAACAGGGTTGCCGCCTGAACTCTGAATGATTATATTTATCCCGCAAAGGGATGAACAATAAATCGGAGGGGACATGCCGACGAATCTTCCTCCTGAGTTTTATAAAGCCGAACAAAAATTAAAAGAAGCTGTATCAAACACTGAAAAGATTTCAGCTCTTGAAGAAATTCTTTCAACAATTCCCAAACACAAAGGCACTGATAAACTTCGTGCCGATTACCGACGAAAAATATCCAAACTTAAATCTGAAAAAAATTTACAGAAACAGGGCAGTCGGCATGAATCGCAATTCCACATCGAAAAGGAAGGCGACAGACGCGTGTTGATTGTTGGTTCTTCAAACACCGGTAAG
>CAZEXO010000037.1:15287-24020 GCA_964516545.1 uncultured Melioribacteraceae bacterium | reverse complement strand
TTTTTCCTTGGCCCCATCGTCTAACGGTTAGGACCTCGCCCTTTCACGGCGGTAACAGGGGTTCGAATCCCCTTGGGGTCACCATAAGCCTTAACGACATTTGTTAAGGCTTTATTTTTGTTCTTTCAACATAGATTTTATTTTTCCTTGGCCCCATCGTCTAACGGTTAGGACCTCGCCCTTTCACGGCGGTAACAGGGGTTCGAATCCCCTTGGGGTCACAAATAAGCCTCAGTTCAATTATGACTGAGGTTTTTTTTATTGCTCAATTGTTTAGTTAATTCTCATTTGTTAATTTGTAACTAAGATTTACCGGAGTAAAAATGTTACAAAGTTATTCGAAAATTCTTGCTGAGAAAAATTCTTATCAAACTAATCTCGAACCGAAAAATAACTGGTTCGGTCCGACCTTCTCACTTTACTCGCGTTTGGCAAGAATCGTCATTTGGTCTAATCGACAGGCCAGTAAAGGGATTTATAATGATTATGCCTGGGTTCAATCCTCACTTGATGTATTAAGAGCGCTTGAACTCTCGGGAGTAAAAATTTCAATTGATGGAATGGATAACCTGCAAAATTTTGATGGCCCCGCAGTAATTATTTCAAACCACATGGGCATGATGGAAACAATGATTCCGGTAGCTATTATTCAACCGGTTAGAAGATTTGTATATATAATTAAACAAGAGTTGGCTACTTATCCCTTATTTGGAAAAGTTGCAATGGCTCGCGACCCGATTGTTGTAGGCCGGACTAATCCCAGAGAAGATTTACAACTGGTGATGGATGAAGGTACTAAAAGACTTCAGGCTGGTAAGTCGGTGCTTATTTTTCCACAAAGAACTCGTAGTCTGGTTTTTAATCTGAAAGAATTTAACACGTTGGGTGTCAAATTGGCAAAACGAAATAATGTTCCTGTTGTTCCAATGGCTGTACTGACTGATGCATGGGGTAATGGTAAAAAGCTCAAAGACTTCGGAAAAATAGATACTTCCAAACCTGCGTATTTTTCTTTTGGAAAGGCAATTACTATTGAGTCTAAAGGGCAGGACGAACACGAGCAAGTGTTAAATTTCATCTCATCAAAACTCACCGAGTGGGGAAGAAGCGAGTTAATTAAAATCGATTAATGAGTTTCACTAACATAATTTTATCGGCTTAACAAAGCTCAGAAAAATTTTCTGTCATTTAGAAAATAACGCACTCCTTTTTCCTTAACAATTCCTTAACATCGCCTTAATACTGAGTTAACATAACCTCTTTATGTTTCGGACGGAATAATTTTCGAAATGGAACGGAGAGGAAAATGTACGAATCAATTAACCATTCTTGGCGAATGAAATATCTCAAATTATTTATAGTCATGTTTACTTTTATCGGCACTCAAATAATTGCGCAATCAACCGGTAAGATCAGCGGAAAAGTTGTTGATGCTGAATTTGGCGAGGGACTTGTCGGCGTGAATATCATGATTGACGGAACAACTCTTGGCGCGGCTGCCGACTATGACGGAAATTATATGATTAATTCCGTGCCTGTCGGAGAATACAGCATGACTTTTTCTTCGATAGGTTATTCTAAAAAAATAGTGACGAATGTAATTGTAAAAGCCGATGAGGTTACAAAAATTGATATCGTACTAAACTCCGAAGCGTTCGAGACCGATGAAGTAGTTGTAACTGCAACAATGTTAACAAATACTGAAGCTTCTTTATTGGCAAAAAGGCAAAAATCAATCTCTGTAAGTGATGCTATCAGCGCTGAACAAATTACAAGATCAGGGAGCGGAGACGCGGCTTCTGCAATGCGAAAAGTAACCGGCGCTTCAGTTATCGGCGGTAAATATGTTTATGTCCGCGGATTAGGAGAAAGATATTCAGCAACTTCTTTAAATGGTGCAGAACTGCCCAGCGCAGATCCCGATAAAAAATCTTTTCAACTGGATTTATTTCCTTCCAGCCTTTTGGATAATATAAATACTGTTAAGACTTTTACTCCCGATAAACCCGGCACGTTCACAGGCGGTCTTGTTGATGTAACCATGAAAACTTTTCCCGAAAAATTTGAATTCCAGTTTTCAGGCTCTACATCTTATAATTCACAGGTAACCGGTAACAATGATTTCTTTTTGCCAAACGGCGGTGGCACTGATTGGTTTGGTTTTGACGACGGAACGAGATCTATCCCTGATATTCTCAGTAATCCGGATGGTCAAATTCCGAGTTACACCTCAGTGCGTACAAAAGAAGAAGCATTGCAGCTCGATGCCATGTCAAAATCATTTAATAATTACATGGCGCCGGTCTCAGCTACAGCTCCCGTAGATCAGGGATTATCACTTGCGATAGGCGATAATTATATGTGGGACGAAAGCGGAGTTGGTTACCTTGCATCGTTTACCTGGAATCAGAAATATTCATTTTACAACGATGGTGAAGTCGGTCGATACAATCTTACAGGAATGGTTGAAGACGTTGAAAGTCTGGATCCCCAGCGTGTTTTTATCGACAGAAAAAGTTCAAGAGAGGTTAATTGGGGCGCCGTAGCCTCTTTGTCTTATAAAAACAATTCTATTGGGCAGATTACAGCTTCATATATTCACACTCAGAGCGGAGAATCAACAGCCCGCGAACTAGAAGGTTACTGGAAAGACCTTCCTTCAACGGCAACTTTTCAAACAAGGGTTCTTGGCTGGACTGAAAGAGCGCTGAATTCTTATCAACTGGAAGGTAATCATTTATTTACCTGGCTGAATAACAGTAAACTTGAATGGAAAACAACTTATTCGTCCAACATTCAGGATGAACCTGACCTAAGATATTTTTCTAATCATTACTCAGTTCGTGAAAGAAATGGCGTTCAGGAAATTATTTATCAGAATCCGGCGTCATTGTATCCGCCTCCGATAAGATATTTCAGAAATCTTGAGGAGAATAATTTTACAAACAGCATTGATTTTACTATTCCGTTCTCACAGTGGCAGGGGCTTTCTTCCAAACTTAAAATGGGATTCACTTATTCCAAAGTTAATCGCGATTATTCTCAAAGACGTTTTGAATACCAGAATGATGATTTCTCTTACAGAAATTACGGACCGGACGTGAATACATATTTCAGTTATGTGGGTATTAAAGATACATCGGTTTCATATTTCGATTTCATGAATGTAATCGCAGAAGCAAAATCCCTCAAAAATATTTTTACCGGCGATCAGGAAACATTTGCCGGATACATGATGATTGATTTACCCATTCTTCGTGATTTAAGATTTATAGGCGGAGTGAGACTTGAAACCACCGAAATGAATGCCGTGAGCGCTGATCCTGATCAGCCGAAAGGTGAATTGAACAATACTGATTTACTCCCGTCGATTAATTTTATCTATCAGATGTCGGAAAAAATGAATCTCCGATTCGCTTATTCCAATACAGTTGCACGACCAACATTCAGAGAATTAGCGCCGTATACAAATTTTGAATTTGTCGGTGACTATCTGTTCCAGGGTAATTCAAATCTCAAAAGAACATTCGTGAAAAATGTTGATCTGAGATGGGAATGGTTCATTAATCCAGGTGAAATTATTGCGGTGAGCGCATTCTACAAAGATTTTATCGATCCGATTGAAAAGTACCAGAATAACAGTATTCCTAACGGACTGCTTTCGGTGCAGAATGTTTCTGAAGCGGTACTTTATGGGTTGGAATTGGAAATGCGAACCGGGTTGGTTGATTTAGCTGAATTCTTAGGCAATTTCAGTGTTGGTACAAACTTTTCATATGTTCAGTCGGAAGTTGATATTCCGAAAATTGAGCTGGATGTAATCAGAGTTGCTGATCCAAACGCGGATTCAAAACGTCCTTTCCAGGGACAATCGCCCTACCTGTTTAATCTTAACATTTCCTATGATAATTATGACGATGAAATAAATGCCGGAATTTTTTATAACATTTTCGGAGACAGATTAGCAATCGTAACCGAGGGTGCAAACCCCGATGTATACGAAAGAGGTTATGGCTCGCTTGATTTAAAAGTATCTAAAGGTTTTGCAGAATTATACACATTATCGTTTACCGCCAAAAACATACTCGATCCCGAAATCGAGTTTACACAGGAATTGAATGGACAGGAATTTACCTATCACAGGTTCAGGAGAGGTGTGGATTTATCATTATCGCTAAGTGTAAAACTATAATAATCTAAAGGAGAAATTATGTTCCGAAGTATAACCAAATCTATTCTACTTTTACTGACTATTTCTGCCAGCCTATTCGGGCAGAACGTAATAACCATCACCGACTCAGATATACCGGTAGGCTCTCATGTAACATTTTCATCAGAGAATACTTACATATTGGATGGAATGGTTTTCGTAGACAGTGCAGCAGTATTGACAATAGAACCGGGAACAGTAATAAAAGCGGAAGACGGGCAGGGTAATGAAGCATCAGGTCTTGTCGTAACGAGATACGGAAAAATATATGCTGAAGGTACGGCAGAACGTCCTATAATATTTACCTCAGTAAATGATGACTTGAATGGTAATCTTACATATGCAGACAGAGGATTGTGGGGCGGAGTAATTATTCTTGGACAGGCATCAACAAATAACCAGACATCAAACGGACTGAAAGCAGTAGAAGGAGTAAATGAAATAGTACCAGCCGGGGATACAAGACCCTATTACGGCGGAACAAACGACGAACACAGCTCAGGCGTATTTAAGTATGTATCAATTCGTCACTCTGGAATTAACGTTGGAGATCAGGCAGGCAATGAAATACAGGGTTTAACTCTTGGCGGAGTAGGCTCAGGAACAGTAATTGAGTATGTAGAATCCTACGCGAGTGCTGATGATGGATTTGAATGGTTTGGCGGCACAGTGAACTGTAAATATTTAGTAAGTGCATTTGCAGCAGATGACGGATTTGATTATGATGAAGGTTACAGAGGAAAAGGACAATTCTGGTTTGCAATCCAGGCGCCTGATCAGGCAGGCAGAATAATGGAAATGGATGGAGCAACAGGAGATGAGTTCTACACACCATTTGCGATTCCGACATTAGCAAATATGACATTGATAGGTGCAGGAATCGGTGCAACACCAGAAGGCGATGGTGAACAGGCATTGGTATGGAGAGATAACGCAGGATGTAAGTTTTATAACAACATAGTAACCGATTATGACGATGCATCAACAGCGCTCGCAATAACAGTTGAAGACGTTGATAATACAGGCGCAAAAACAGAAGACAGCCGCAAAAGACTTGAAGCAGGTGATTTAGTACTGAACAATAATATAATGTATGGTTTTGGCTCAGGAAACACGATAGCAGAAATTACAAATCAGGACTTTGTACAGACATATTTATCAACTGCTTCAAACAACATAAGAATAGTTAATCCGATGTTAAGAGGAATAAGCAGAACCACAGATGGAGGATTGGATCCACGTCCGGCAGCCGGATCACCTGCATTAACAGGTGCAATGGCGATAGATGATGATTTCTTTGTACAGACATCTTACGTCGGTGCATTCGGTGGTGATAACTGGTTGCAAAGCTGGACTGTTCTTGATCAGTTAGGTTACTTGGCTGATCAGTCGGTAAACGGCGAAACAATAACCATCACCGACTCAGATATACCGGTAGGCTCTCATGTAACATTTTCATCAGAGAATACTTACATATTGGATGGAATGGTTTTCGTAGACAGTGCAGCAGTATTGACAATAGAACCGGGAACAGTAATAAAAGCGGAAGACGGGCAGGGTAATGAAGCATCAGGTCTTGTCGTAACGAGATACGGAAAAATATATGCTGAAGGTACGGCAGAACGTCCTATAATATTTACCTCAGTAAATGATGACTTGAATGGTAATCTTACATATGCAGACAGAGGATTGTGGGGCGGAGTAATTATTCTTGGACAGGCATCAACAAATAACCAGACATCAAACGGACTGAAAGCAGTAGAAGGAGTAAATGAAATAGTACCAGCCGGGGATACAAGACCCTATTACGGCGGAACAAACGACGAACACAGCTCAGGCGTATTTAAGTATGTATCAATTCGTCACTCTGGAATTAACGTTGGAGATCAGGCAGGCAATGAAATACAGGGTTTAACTCTTGGCGGAGTAGGCTCAGGAACAGTAATTGAGTATGTAGAATCCTACGCGAGTGCTGATGATGGATTTGAATGGTTTGGCGGCACAGTGAACTGTAAATATTTAGTAAGTGCATTTGCAGCAGATGACGGATTTGATTATGATGAAGGTTACAGAGGAAAAGGACAATTCTGGTTTGCAATCCAGGCGCCTGATCAGGCAGGCAGAATAATGGAAATGGATGGAGCAACAGGAGATGAGTTCTACACACCATTTGCGATTCCGACATTAGCAAATATGACATTGATAGGTGCAGGAATCGGTGCAACACCAGAAGGCGATGGTGAACAGGCATTGGTATGGAGAGATAACGCAGGATGTAAGTTTTATAACAACATAGTAACCGATTATGACGATGCATCAACAGCGCTCGCAATAACAGTTGAAGACGTTGATAATACAGGCGCAAAAACAGAAGACAGCCGCAAAAGACTTGAAGCAGGTGATTTAGTACTGAACAATAATATAATGTATGGTTTTGGCTCAGGAAACACGATAGCAGAAATTACAAATCAGGACTTTGTACAGACATATTTATCAACTGCTTCAAACAACATAAGAATAGTTAATCCGATGTTAAGAGGAATAAGCAGAACCACAGATGGAGGATTGGATCCACGTCCGGCAGCCGGATCACCTGCATTAACAGGTGCAATGGCGATAGATGATGATTTCTTTGTACAGACATCTTACGTCGGTGCATTCGGTGGTGATAACTGGTTGCAAAGCTGGACTGTGCTTGATCAGTTAGGTTATCTGAGAATCACCTCTTCATTGGAAGATAATTCAGGTGAAAGAGGATTACCTGTAGATTATGAATTATCTCAAAATTATCCGAATCCTTTCAACCCGACAACAAAAATAAGTTTCAGTTTGCCTGAAGTGGCTCAGGTTCAAATAAATATCTATAATGTTCTTGGTCAGTTGGTTGCGAAATTAGTTGATCAACAAATGAGCGCCGGTAACTATACAGTTAATTTTGATGCTGAAAATCTTTCAAGCGGAATTTATTTCTACTCTATGAAAGCCGGTTCGCAGGCATTCACAAAGAAGATGACATTAACAAAATAAAAAATCTCTCTCCTTCCATTCCTGGGGCGCCCTTATTCCGGGGCGCTCTTTTTTTACATAGAATAAAAAGCCTAATCTTCCCAAAAGTACAACTTAATTTCCGCTATGCAAATTTCATTGGCCATTATATAGGGGGAAAATATTATCACTCAATTTTGTGATTAGACTCAAAACATAACTTTCCCGAAATCCGATTTTGCTTGCCTCGTAAAACCAAATGCTTTATTATGGACGCAAAATTGTTGTTATCAATTCGAGGTTAAAATTTCGTTAAAATCTGCAAGCAGCAAAAGTATTTCTCAGTAAATCAGAAGAATCATTTTTCTTCTTCCCGGGAAAATAAAAAAAATATACGAGAACTAGAAAGGAGGTATGATGACGAAATCATTACAATTCATAATTATTTTTTTCTTTCTGATAATTGTTACTTTCGCACAATCTGAATGGATTGTTTACAAGCCGAACAATTCCAATCTTCCAAGCATCAGCATTGCCGCTTTGGAAATTGATTTCCATAACAGTATTTGGATAGGCAGCGGGTTAGGAAGTCTCACAAAATACGATGGAAATGATTTCACGGTCTTCAGCGGCTATGGAATTGCCGGACCTGCAATTTCTATTGCTGCTGGTCAAGGAAATATTATTTGGTGCGGATCTCAAAATGCAGGGCTAACAAAATTTGACGGAACAACGAGCGCTGTTTTTAATACTTCTAATTCAGAAATTCCAAGCAATGAAGTCCGTGCAATAACAGTTGATAATGTCGGTAAATTATGGGTAGGAACAGCCGCAGGTGTTGCCATATTTTATGAAGACAATTGGGAAATATTTAATACATCCAATTCAGGTTTACCGCATAACTGGGTATATGCTTTTGCGCAGGATAATGAAGGGGTTATGTGGGTAGGAACTGCAGGTGGTCTAGCCAGATCTGATGGAGCCGGTTGGTCGTTTTTTGATAAATCAAATTCCGATTTACCGGATAATATCGTTCTATCGATTGCTGTTGATTCAAATAATGATAAATGGATAGGAACAATGTCAGGCGGGTTGACAAGATTAGCTGCCGGAAGCTGGACGGTTTATAATGAAAATGATTCCGGCTTACCCGCTAATCGTGTTAACTCAATCGCAATAGACGGAAATGATATTAAATGGATCGGCACAACAGCCGGAGGTGTTGCCAAATTTGACGGATCAAACTGGGAAATTTTTAACGAGAGTAACTCACCTTTACCTTACAACGCTGTTTATGCGGTGCTTGTCGAACCTAATGGAAACAAGTGGTTTGGAACGTATGGCGGTCTGGCTGTTTACAGAGAAGGAGGAGTAGTATCGGTGGATGATAATTTCGATTCTCTTCCGATTAATTTTGAATTATCTCAAAATTATCCTAATCCGTTTAACCCAAGTACTAATATAAACTACAGTATTCCTGATGCTGGATTTGTTTCTCTTAAAGTATATGATATTCTCGGAAATGAAATAGCCACGCT
>CAZEXO010000037.1:4899-15277 GCA_964516545.1 uncultured Melioribacteraceae bacterium | reverse complement strand
TGTTAATGAGCAAAAAAATGCAGGTATTCATTTCGTCCGTTTCGGAGATGAAAATCATCACTCACCATTAGCCAGCGGAATTTATTTTTACAAGTTAACCGTAGGCAATTATTCCGAGATTAAAAAAATGATTTTGCTTAGATAACTTTGTTCATTCTTCAATAAAACAACAAAAGACGCCTGCTAAACCGGCGTCTTTTTTTTTAACAATTTCTTAACATTGAAAATGTAGTTTGTCTTTCCGTAAATAACCCTCTTGTATTAAATTTACTGCCATAGTTTTAGCGGAATGGAATTAAAGGAGAGAGAATGCAAAAACTGATGATTACAATCGGTATGTTCATAATTATTATATTTTTTCAACATCTGTCCGCTCAGGAAAAACCTGACAGCACAAATGCTGAGCGTGAGAAAAAAATAAAAGAAATTGAACAAGAGCTACTTGGGTTGAATGAATCATTTTTAGAAATTAAAAGTGTGGTCGATATTCTTGAGAAAATTAAGGTGAGTGGTTATATCCAGGCTCAGTATCAAACTGCCGAATCGGAAGGGGCGGACAATTTTTCTGGCGGAAATTTTGAGAATGACATGCAAAGCCGTTTTATGCTTCGGCGCGGAAGAATTAAATTCAACTATCAGGAAGAATTTTCAGAATATACTTTGCAGTTTGATATTACCGAAAAGGGCTTGAGTACAAAAGATGTGTATATTATTCTAAAAGAACCCTGGTATCAGATTTTTCAGATTCAGGCAGGAATTTTTAACAGACCTTTCGGTTATGAAATAGATTACTCCAGCAGTAAACGTGAATCGCCTGAAAGATCACGATTATTTCAGTCGCTTTTCCCCGGTGAAAGGGATTTAGGAATTGCTATGAATATTAAATCTGAGAGAGGAATTTTCAGCATTATTAATTTCAATGCCGGATTTTTTAGTGGTAACGGAATCGCGAAAGAGACCGATGATTGCAAAGATTTCATCGGAAGAATAGATTTTAAGTTCCCGATTTATGAGACAAATATGTCAATCGATTTCGGTGCATCTTGTTATCTGGGAAAAGTAAGAGTACCCGAGGGAAAATCGTTATACAAAATTAACTCTGCAAATCAGGCTTCACTAGTTGAAAATCAATTATTTGCTGAAAGAAATTATCTCGGACTTGAAGCTCAGTTTTATTATGCCTCACCGTTCCTCGGCGGGTTGTCTTTACGTGGTGAATATATTCAGGGTACACAACCGGGAGATCAGTCCAAAAATGTGTCATTTACTTCAGCACCTTCAAACGATGTATTCCTACGTGAATTTGCGGGATATTATCTTTTGTTCATTCAAAATATCGGAAAGTGGAATCAGTTTATTCTAAAATATGATTGTTATGATCCGAATACAAATATCGAAAATGACGAAATAGGTTATGACAATAACAGCAAAACCGGGGTTGCAGATGTTGAATTTTCAACATTCGGATTGGGTTGGATTTATTATCTTGATGCGAATATAAAACTCACTTTGTTTTATGAAATGGTTGATAATGAAACATCAACCTTTCTAAGCGATTTTTACGAGGACATTAAAGACGACATTTTTACTTTTAGAATACAATATAAATTTTAACAGAATTTCTGGGAGAAATTATGAACAAGTACATAAAAATTTTTCTGATGATAGGAGTTGTATTCTGCACTTCTGCTAAATCGCAGGAAATTATAGACATAAAAGGTTCTGATACAATGTTTTTGCTAGCTCAAAAATGGGCTGAGCAATACATGAAAATAAACGATTCTGTATCTATTAAAGTTAGCGGCGGTGGTTCCGGTATTGGAATAGATGCCCTGATTGACGGAACTGCTGATATTTGCATCTCCTCGCGGCCTATGTCTATTAATGAAAGGCAAAAATTAAAAAGCAGATATCACTCGCTTGGCGTGGAAATAGTTGTTGCAAAAGATGGACTAAGTTTTTATCTGAATAAAAATAACCCTGTAAATGAATTAACGATTGAGCAGGTAAGAAAAATATTGAAAGGTGAAATAACTAACTGGAAAGAAGTTGGCGGTGATGACTCAAGAATAATTGTCTGTGGGCGTGAACCTAAGTCAGGAACTTATTCTTACATCAGAGATTTTATCATCAATTTATCACCATTTACTCCTTCCATGCAGAGTTACCCGAATACAGTGTCAATTGTAAACGCGGTGAAAAAAGAACCCGGCGCTATTGGTTATGGCGGAGCGGCATTCACTCATGGAGTTAAATGCGCCGGTGTTGCTCAAAATGGAAAATCTCTATTTTTCAAACCTTCGGCTGAGAATGTAAGAAATAATTTGTATCCTGTTTCCCGGTATTTATATTTTTATACCAGTGTACGTCCGAAAGGGGAGAGTAAAAAATTTATCGACTGGGTTTTAAGTCCGGAAGGACAAAAAATAACAACTGAGAATGGTTATTTCCCTGTAAAATGATTTGTTCAGGAATAGAAATTATTGTCTTAAATTTCTGAACATTCAGAATACCGATCTAATTTTGTGGAGATACGATCAAAAAATGATTTTATGAAGTCATTCTGTAAAATATTTTATTTTGAATATTTAATATTATTTGAGAATGAACCGATAAATTTGTTTTGCTTTATGATTTCTTATTTATTATTTTCCTTTCGTATTGACTCACAATCATAAAGATAATGCGAATAATCAAACCAAAAAAACTGGAAAAAGGTGATGTAATAGGTATTATAGCACCAGCTTCTCCCCCGAAAGATTATTCTAAAATTGACAATGGAATCAAGTATCTTGAAGGTCTTGGCTACCGTGTCGAATTAGGCAAACATATTTATTCAAAAAGAGGATATCTTGCCGGGGAAGATAGTGAGAGACTTGAAGATCTCCACTCAATGTTCGAAAATAAAAATGTTAAAGCCATAATTGCTGTTAGAGGCGGTTTTGGTTCAACTCGTATTCTTGACAAGATTAATTACCGTTTGATACAGCATAATCCCAAAATTTTTGTCGGGTATAGCGATATTTGTGCGATTCAAATGGCATTTTATACAAAATGCAATTTACTAACTTTTGCTGGTCCGATGCTTTCCGTTGATTTTGGTGATGAGATAGAACCTTTTACTGAAGAAGCATTCTGGAGGATGGTAACCTCAACCAAAAAAATTGGCAGAATGAATAACCCGGAAGGAGAGAAATTTTTCACTTTGACCAAAAAAAGAGGCGGTGGCAAAATTCTTGGCGGAAATTTGTCAATTTTATCCGCGCTTGCCGGAACACCATACTTTCCTGATTTCAAAAACGCTGTACTTCTACTGGAAGAGATCGGCGAGGCTCCTTACAGAATTGACAGAATGTTTACTCATTTGGAACATTTGGGAGTGATGAAAAAAATAAACGGTCTTATTTTAGGAAGATTTGTTGATTGTTTTGAATCGGATTCATCCAAAAGTTCGCTGTCACTCAATGAAGTTGTCGCCGATCATTTTTCAAACCTGAAAGTACCGGTTTTTTACAATTTCAAACATGGGCATATTCGCGAGAATTTAACAGTTCCCATCGGTCTGAATTGTAAATTGAATTCCTCAAGATACATAATTGAAATTGATGAAAATGCCGTTATATAAACGGCATTTTCAATATCTGATTTTCTAATCGAATGATAAATACCCAATAATTTTCTCCATTTTAAGAAAAACCAACAAAATTCTTTGATTTTTATCCATTTTAGACCTTTTTATTTTGGTATGTTTATTGACTTCTTTACTTGCACTGAAAACTCAGTTCAATAAAAAACATCATCAAAATCATAAATGACAGATATCCTAAAAATATTAGAAAAGTCAGAATTTTCTGCCGAGGATTTAGCTAAACTTATCGAGCTGAGAGATATCGAACGGATAAAACCCGTCTTCAGCAAAGCTAATGAGGTAAGACGGCAATATAAAACCGACGAAATCCGTTTAACCGGATTGATCGACATTTCTAATTATTGTAAAGAAAATTGCCGTTATTGTAACCTTGGGAATAGTCACGAAGATATTTTTCGATACAGGATGAATGCGGATGAAATTATTTCAATAGGAAATCAAATTTCTAACAATGGAATAAAATCCATTATTATTCAATCCGGCTCAGATGATTTTTTTGATTCCGACATGATTTCATATATAATTTTCTCGATAAAGAAAAAAACCAATATCGAAATAATTCTTAACCTTGGATTAAGAGAGAAAGAAGAATATAAAATCTGGAAACTTGCCGGAGCTGACCGTTACATAATTCGTCATCAGATAGCTTCAAAAGAGATTGATGATAATCCGGAAACACTTAAAAATTTTCCGAATCATGTTCGTCAATCAGAATTATTAAAAGATGTTGGTCTTAAAATCGGAGTCAGTACCATCGTAGGTTTACCTGGGCATCGGACAACGGATTATCTGGAAAAATTATTTTTTATGAAAGAAATTGGGGCAAGCCTGGCGATATTTACTCCGTTTATTCCATTGCGTCAAACTCCTCTCGAAAATAATTCACCCGGCTCAAGATTAAGAACCTTAAGAACAATTGCCGTCTCACGGTTATTATTAAAAAATGTTGACATCCCCGCTTTACCAATGTCATATGTTACAGAGGATCAGAAGAATGAAAGAGGTTTTAACGTTGGAGCAAATTTCCTGATAACCGATTTCACACCTTCAAAATATATTTCAATAGGAAGATTTGGGCAATGCAAACAATTCGCAAAACACTACACACAAATTCCTAATCTGAGAGAAGTAAGCCCTGGAATAGCCATTTAAGCGCTAATTTTACAAAGAATTATTTGAAACAATTCTGTTTTTAATTTGTCCCTGAGATGTTATATTTCACCTTCAAATACCTACAGAAAACAGGAAACAGGAATATTATGAGCAGACTTGTATCACTCTTATCAGTTTTTACAATTATTTTTATTATAACCGCATGCAGCAGTGATTCCGACACAGCACTTTATGAATCAGCAAAAGCAAATATACAGTCCGAAAAATTTCTTGACGCGATGAATGATTTTCAGACTATTCTTAACGATTTTCCTGAAAGCAAGTTAACAGCTTCAGTTAAATTTGAACTCGGTAAAATGTATCAGGGAAACGTGATTCCTAAAGTTTCAAAAGATGAGAGTATTCGGAAAGCTATAAAACTTTATGATGAGATCGTCAATTCATTTCCGGATAGCATCCAGGCGATTAATTCACTATTTATGATTGGATTTCTGGAAGCCAATGAATTAGGAAATTTTGAAGCTGCCCGAAACGCTTATGAAAAATTTATCAATAAGTATCCCGATCATGAATTGGCCTTATCAGCAAAAGCTGAACTGATGAATCTTGGTAAAGCACCGGAAGAAATTTTACAGGAGAAACTGAAAGAGAGCGAGTGATCAAAAAGTCCATAAGATATAAACAACTTCTCGATCCGGTTTTTGTTACAAAACTGAATTCCCTCGAACTTATCTCAAAAAAAGTAGTTGAAGGTTTTATGGTGGGACTTCATAAAAGTCCCTACCATGGTTTTAGCGTTGAATACAGCGAACATCGTCCTTATCAGAAAGGCGATGCGATAAAAGATATTGATTGGAAAGTATACGCCCGTTCCGACAAATATTTCATCAAACAATATGAAGAAGAAACCAACCTAATTTGTCATATCGTTTTGGATATCAGCAAATCGATGGACTACAAAAACGACTCTGATATCACTAAACTTGAATATGGAAAAATTCTTGCTGCCAGTCTCACTCACTTAATGCTCAATCAGCAGGATGCTACGGGACTTGTTTTATTCTCTGATAAAATAAAAAATTATCTTACTCCTAAATCAACAAAAACCTATCGTAACGTAATTTTAAAAACTCTGAGTGAAATAGTACCCGAGGGAGAAACAAATACTGCCGCGTCATTAAATATGGTTGCTGAGAAAATCAAGAAGCGCGGATTAGTAATTGTAATTTCCGATCTGCTTGATTCGGTTGAATCAGTGATTTCAGCTATCAAACATCTTCATTTCAAAAATAATGAAGTACTGGTTTTTCAGATTCTCGATCCTTCTGAAGTTAATTTAAGTTTCGATTCAGACTCTGTTTTTATTGATAAAGAATCAGGCGAAGAGCTAAGAACTCAGCCTTTACAAATTCGCAAGGCGTATCAGACGGCTTTAAAAGAATTTCTTACCAAGATAAGAAAAGACAGTCGTAATGCAGGTGTGGAATATAATATGATTGAAACAACAACTTCACTGGACAAAGCGCTGATTGAATATTTTAAGAAACGGGCTAAAATGAACTAATTTGTGGCGAAAATCATTCTAATAGTCAGATAAAACACGAGTGTTTTTTAGAAAAAAATAAAAACTGTTTAATCTTTATTGGGTGAATATGGGCTTCATCGAAAACACAAAATCTCACCTTCTCAATAAAATTGATGAGCTTTCACATAAATTAAGAGAATTAGAGTTGCTGGAGACCGGAATTGAAGGTCATGCCGGAATCTCTGTGGATCATAAAATTGCAACCTTTCTTGAAATTCTTCCCGGTGTAATTTATCAAACCGAATCAGATGAAAGACGAACCCTCAAACATATAAGTCCGCAATGTTTTACAGTATTTGGTTACTCGAAGAAGGAAATTGAGAACGAACAATTGAGAAATCTTGATTTCCTCGTTCATCCAAATGACAGAGATTTTGTTCATTCGGAAATTCATAAAGTGAACAATAGTAATAAAAGAGTTTATTCGATTGATTATCGGGTGATAAAACGCGACGGTTCCATAATTTGGGTAAATGACCTGGGAACATGTGTTATAAATGACGAAGGGAAAATCGAATATTTAACAGGATTCATTTCCGATATTACCGGAAGAAAAAGTGAAGAGGAAACGAGGCAAAAAATTTTAATTCTTGAAGAAGCTCTCACAAAAGCCTCGGGAAAACTCATTCAATCAAAACCTGATATTAATGAAATTCTGAATCTGATAGGCATTGCCGCTGGTGTTGACAGAGTGAGTATTTTTACAATGCAGCAAGATAATAAAGTGATGGCTAACCAGTATGAATATTGCAAAGCCGGTTTATTATCGCCGAAAGAATCAATACATGAATTTGAGATTAGTAATTTCCCATGGTGGATGAAAAAACTCTGGAGCGCGGAAAGTATAATTGTCGAAGATGTTAACCGACTGCCTGAAGAAGCTAGTGTCGAAAAATCAGTTCTGGTCAATTTGGGTATTCAGGCTTTTGCAGTGTTTCCTTTGTATTCAAAAGCGCAGGGACTTATCGGTTTTATTGAATTTGATGATTTGAATGCCACTCACAAATGGATTGAGTATGAACTCGCTTTTCTGCATGTAATATCCGAATCGATTACAAATTATCTTGACAGAAGAGAGTATGAAAAAAAGATACTCGAAGCAAAACATGCAGCCGAGAAATCGGAAAAGTTAAAAACCGAATTTCTCGCTCAAATGTCACACGAAATCAGAACGCCGATAAATGTTATGCTAAGTTTTTCAAGTTTTTTGCAGGATAAATTCAGCGCAGTTGAAAAAGATGAAGAAGCGGAGTTATCTTTTCAGTCAATTAAGGCGGCAGGGAAAAGACTTATCAGAACTATTGACCTTCTTCTTGACATGTCTGAAATTCAGGCCGAGAGTTATGAATACAACCCGAAATTAATCGATTTGAATATCGATATTCTGAATAATCTTAAACCTGAATTCAGTGAACTCGCCAGGCAAAAAGGAGTTGAATTCGAATATAGTTTTGAGATTGGAAAAGAGTATGAAATTTATGCAGACGAATACGCAGTAAACCAAATTTTTGCTAACCTTATTGATAACGCCATTAAATATACGCGGGAAGGAAAGGTTACGGTACATTTGGGTACGAAAAACAGAACTCAGGTTTTTGCAGAAGTTTCAGATACAGGTATCGGAATGGGAAGCGAATATCTCGGTGAGATTTTTCAGGCATTTAATCAGGAAGATAAAGGTTACACACGCAGATTTGAAGGAAGCGGACTTGGACTGGCTCTGGTAAAAAAATATTGTGAACTAAATAATGCAACGGTAGAAGTTGAGAGTAAAAAAGACTCCGGTTCAACCTTCAGAATTATTTTCCCTCATCCATCTGAAGAAAGATGGGATTCAACTTGAGTTAGTTGCCGCTTAAGGTTTTGATTTCGTTCATATATTCATCGGAATATTTTTTTGCTTTCTCCTCCGAAACAGCCTCAACAATACATCGTATTATCGGCTCGGTATTCGATTTTCTCAGATGGAACCAATGATCGCTGAAGTCAACGCGCAATCCGTCGTCAGTGTTATGATTTGCATAAGAATACTTCGATGATAATTGAGCGAGCACATCATCGGGATTCATTTTTACAAGATTGATTTTATTTTTTACAACATGATATTTCGGAAGACTATTTTTTAATTCTGCTGAAGTACCGCCGAATTCAAGTAGGTGCTGAAGGGTTATTGCTGTTCCTACAAGCGCATCGCGGCCATATTGAAGCGCAGGATAAATTACTCCGCCGCTTCCTTCACCTCCGATTACTGCATCAACAATTTTCATTCCCGCAACAACATTTGCCTCGCCCACAGGTGTTCTGAAAAGTCTGACTCCGTTTTCATGAGCAATGTCTTCAACCGCGCGGGTCGTTGAAAGATTTACCACAACATTTCCTTTCTCTTTCGAGAGAATAAATTTTACGGCCTGGACGATTGTATTTTCCTCTACAAACGGTTCACCTTCATTTGTGAGAAGCACAAGTCTGTCAACATCAGGGTCAACAACAATTCCGATATCAACATTATTATCTTTCACGGCTTGCATTGTATCTGTTAAATTTTCGGGAATCGGTTCAGGCAGACGGGGAAAAATTCCTGTTTTATCGCAGTGCATTTCAACAACATTGCAGCCGAGTTCAGCCAGGAAGCGAGGCATTATATAAGCTCCGGCGCCGTTTACACAATCCAATAACACTTTGAAATTTCTTTTTCTGATCGCGTCACGGTCGATATGTTTCATATCCAAAACATCATTCAGGTGGTTGGATAATGCATCTTCGTCTTTTCTTAGATATCCGAGCTGATCCCATTCTTTATAATTTGTCTGCGCTTCATCAAGCAGCGAGAGCATTCTTTTATTTTCTTCAAGGGTGAGGAATTCACCTTTGTCATTCAATAATTTCAAGGCATTCCATTCGTTAGGATTATGACTGGCGGATATAGCGATTCCTCCCACGGCTTTCATTTTATTCACAGTGTAAAGCACGGTTGGCGTTGGGCAAATTCCGATATCAACTACATCATTTCCTTTGGCGATTAATGTTCCTGTTAAAACATTTTTTACCATTTCACCGGAGATTCTTCCATCGCTTCCGACGATAATTTTTCCTTTTCCGCAGAACTCGGCATAAGCAGCCGCGTATTTTACAATCACATTCGGGTCTAATCCGTTTCCAACTATTCCTCTGATTCCCGAAACACTTACCATTAATGTTGACATAAACTCTCCCGATGTTAAATGGAATTCATAATAATACTTCTTCACGCCTTTTGTGCCTGCATTTGCCGCTTGGCAGGTTCGTGGCTAAACGCTTGTGTTTTTCGTAAAGTCAGAATTTCTTTTTGCCACAAAGGCTCAAAGGCACAAAGTGATGATTATGTATTTAAGTCCAAGAAAATGTACAGAATAAAAAAATTTCCGAGTTACTTACCATTATTGTTGGCATGTACTCTCTTGTTGAATTAAATCCGCATCAGTTTTTCTTCGAGCCTTTGTGACTTCGTGGCTACACGCTTGTGTTTTTACTAAAGCCGGAATTTCTTTTTGCCACAAAACTTCCTGCCGGCAAAGGCAGGGGCTCAAAGTAATCATGTTGATTATGTTTTATTTAATTCCATAAAAAATACACCTAATAATAAAAAACAAATGAACATTTTCAAAAATATGATTCATGTATATTTTCCACAGGTCGGTAAAGGATAACACTTTTTTGATTATCTTTGCCCCATACTATCAGAAATATTTATGCGGATTCAGAAAGAAATTATAAAAATAAATAAGCTTTTGGTTGATCACTTTGGTATTCCTCCGAGAAATAAAAAATTACCCGACCCGGTTGAGATGCTGATTGCAACAATCCTGAGTCAAAACACTAATGATAAAAATTCTTTTCAGGCTTATAAAAACCTCAAGGCAAAATTCCCGACATTTGAAGCGCTTGCTTCAGCATCGAGAACCACGATTGAAAAGGAAATAAAAATCGCCGGTCTCGGACTTCAAAAATCCAAAGCAATAAAAAGTTTTCTGAATGAATTGAAAACAAAGACC
>CAZEXO010000037.1:0-4889 GCA_964516545.1 uncultured Melioribacteraceae bacterium | reverse complement strand
TGGCATTCATAAACTCGCTTGACGAAAAAGCAGCAATTACAACTCTAACTGCATTCAATGGTGTGGGCGTTAAAACCGCAAGTTGTGTATTGCTTTTTGCGCTGAACAGAAATATCTGTCCGGTTGATACTCATGTTCACAGAACACTTAACAGGATTGGACTGACGAAAACTTCATCGCCTGAAAAAACATTTTGGGAATTGAATGAGAATTTTCCTGAGGGAATTGCACATTCATTTCACACGAATCTGATAAGACTCGGACGCGAAATTTGTAAACCTAAAAATCCGGCGTGCGGTTCTTGTCCAGTAAAGAAAATTTGCACTTACGAAGAAAAAAAACTTGAGAGAAAAATTGAGCATAAAGAGAATGCTTTTTTGCTCCTTGATAGTATTGACGCTTAATTATCACTAAACTTTACTTTTTGAGAATATCATGTGGTTTCTTTATGCTTTTTTAAATCCGCTGTCTGAAGGAATCAGAAGTGTCTTTGTTAAAAAAACTTCTTCCAGGGTTGAACCGATAATAATTTCCTGGGCGTATAATATAATTCCATGTTTAATTTTTACGCCAAGTTTGTTTTTTATCGATCTTCAGCTTAACTCAACTGCGCTCACTGCCGCTCTGATTTCCAGTATCATTAATACCATTACAACAATTTTGTATATACGGGCAATTTCGGAAGGAGATATTTCACAGGTTCTTCCGATGATGAGTCTTACTCCGATTATACTGCTATTTACAAGTCCTTTTTTAGTCGGTGAATTTCCTCCTGTGATTGGGTTAGTAGGTGTTGTTACAATTGTTGCAGGTTCCTATTTGCTGAATATTAATTTGAAAAGCAGAGACTTTTTCGGACCCTTCAAAGCTCTTGTAAAAAATAAAGGAACACGCCACATGTTAATTGTCGCCGCTCTGTGGGGAATTTCAGCAAACTTTGATAAAATAGGAATTAACAACTCCTCAATTCCGCAACACATCGTCTTTATGAATTTATTCATCTTTACCTCTTTGACCATATATTTATCACTGAAAAAGAAACTGAAATGGCAAATAATAAAACCTGTCAAAGGTTCATTATTAATTATTAGTTCATTCACTGCGGCAACTTTCCTGTTTCACTTTCTGGCGTTATCGCTCACATATCTTGCTTATGTTGTCGCGATGAAGAGAATGTCAGGACCAATGGCGGTAGTATTCGGACATTTTTTTCTCAAAGAGCCAAATATTCGAACCAGATTACTCGGTTCGGTTGTTATGGTTACTGGAGTTATTTTAATAGTACTTGCATAGTCTTACATCAGAAAGGATGAATATGGCAAATAAATATGATATTGCAATTTTAGGAGGCGGTCCCGGGGGATATGTTGCAGCCATTCGTGCGTCGCAGCTCGGATTCAATACTGTATTAATAGACAAAGATAATCTTGGCGGAATTTGTCTGAACTGGGGATGCATTCCGACAAAATCCCTTTTGAAAAACGCTGAACTCTTTGATGCAATAAAAAATAAATCGAAAGACTTTGGAATAACCGTCGAAGGTTTGAGTTATGATTTTAACACGATAATAAAACGCAGCCGTAAAATCGCCGATAGAATTTCAAAGAATGTTGACTACCTTATTAAGAAAAATAAAATTGACAGGGTGAAGGGTTCTGGTAAATTGGTTTCGAAAAATGAAATAGCTATTCTTGATGAAAGCGGAAACCGGACTGACATAATTTCAGCGGATAAAATTATTCTTGCCACAGGTGCGCGTCCAAAAACATTCGCCGCAATTCCTCTTGATCGTGAAAATATTATCACGAGTAAAGAGGCAATGAATTTAGCTAATCAACCTGAAAGCCTTATTATTATTGGTGCGGGAGCTATTGGTGTTGAGTTCGCATATTTTTATAATACGTTTGGAACAAAAGTCACGCTTATTGAAATGATGCCGAATATCATTCCACTTGAGGATGAAGAAGTTTCGAAAAATCTCGAAACAATATTTAAAAAATCCGGTATGGAAATTTACACTTCTGCAAAAGTTGAAAAAGCAAAAGTGGAAAATGGCGAAGTATTAGTTACCATCGAAAAAGATGGTCAGAAGAAAGAATTGCGGGCAAAAAAAGTATTAACCGCCATTGGGGTCACAGGAAATATTGAAGGAATCGGGTTAGAGGAAATTGGTATTCAAACCGAACGAGGACACGTAAAGGTAAACAAGGAAAACTACGAAACGAGTGTAAAAAATATTTTTGCAATCGGAGATGTTATCGGGGCTCCGTGGCTGGCTCATGTTGCATCTGCTGAGGCAGTTGTATGTGTGGATAAGATAAAAGGTCTGGATGTTCCAGGTGTGGATTATGAAAAAATTCCGGGATGCACATACTGCCAGCCTCAAATAGCAAGTATCGGACTTACGGAACAAAAAGCTAAAGAACAAGGTTTAGAGATTAAAATCGGCAAATTTCCTTTCTCTGCAAGTGGAAAAGCTTTTGCTTCCGGTGAAAGAGAAGGTTTTGTGAAGTTAATTTTTGACGCCAAATATGGCGAGCTGTTGGGGGCGCACATAATCGGATCTGAAGCCACGGAATTATTGGCTGAAACAGGTCTCGCGATGTCGATGGAAGCAACTTACGAATCAATAATTAAAACGATTCACGCTCATCCGACACTTTCGGAAGCGGTGATGGAAGCAGCAGCAAACGCGTATGGAGAATCAATTCACATATAAAAAACTGGATTACTACGACCTTGGTTATATTGATTATGATAAGGCCTGGGAGATTCAAAAATTAACGCATCAGAAAAGAGTAGATAACAAGGTCAACGATATCCTTTTTTTACTCGAACATCCTCACACATACACTCTCGGTAAAACTGCCGACAAAAATAATCTTATCAGCTCGCAAGAGTATTTGCGAAAAAACAATATTTCTGTTTATGAAATAGATCGTGGCGGTGATATTACTTATCACGGACCCGGTCAGCTTGTAGGTTATCCCATCATTGATTTAGCGGCATGGAAAAAAGATACACATCTTTATCTTCGCAATCTTGAGGAAGTAATTATTAAAACCTGCGCTGATTATGGGTTATCCTGCGGACGAAGGGAGGGATTCACCGGCGTTTGGATTCTGCCTTCAGACAATAGGAAGAAAGAAAGAAAAATTGCTGCGATTGGTATAAAAGTCAGCCGGTGGGTAACCATGCACGGATTCGCTTTTAACATTAATACTGATTTATCATTGTTCGACGGAATAATTCCCTGCGGAATTTCGGACAAAGAAGTGACATCGCTGCAAAAAGAAATTGGTAAAGAGTTTCTTATGGATGAGGTGAAGGAAAAGATACTTTATTATTTCAAAAAAGTTTTTGGATATGATGATATTGTGAAAAAAGAAAATCAGATTATTCACGAAAAAGAGTTGCAACATAATCAGGATTAATTTATGACAAAAATCCCGAGAGAATCGGAAGTCTTTGATAAAAAAGATTTGCTTGCTGAGATAAAGCCCACAGGAAGAACAGGTTCTTTCGGCGGGCTTAAACGCGAAGAACTTATTAATGCGCTTAAGTTGATGTACACTTCGCGTCAGATAGATAACAAAATAATGAATCTGCTTAAACAGGGAAAAGCCTTTTTTCATATTGCAGGCGCGGGTCATGAAGCAACTCAGGTAGCTTTCGGTATGGCTATGCAAAAAGGTATTGATTGGGGATTTCCATATTATCGAGATATGGCATTCATGCTTGCACTCGGCTCAACACCAGAAGAAATATTTTTACACATGCTTGGAAAAGCCGATGATCCCATGTCGGGCGGGAGGCAAATGCCTTGTCATTGGGCATCAAAAAAATTTAACGTTCCCGCACAGTCGAGTCCGACTGGAACACAATTTTTACAGGCTGTTGGAACAGCGTTGGCAAATAAAAAAGAAGGAATAAAAGCCGTTACTTATGTCAGTTCTGGAGAAGGAACGACCAGCGAAGGCGAATTTTATGAAGCGATAAATTGGGCGAGTCGTGACAGGATTCCTGTTGTGTTTGTTGTTCAAAATAATAAATGGGCGATTTCTGTTCCGGTGACGAATCAAACTTCTGGCAAAAATGCATCGATAATGGAAATGATGAAAGGGCATGAAAATTTATTAAGAATGGAAATTGACGGAACTGATTTTCTGGCATCACATGCAGCGGCGCTTACCGCATTTAAACATGGACGACAAGGAATGGGTCCGGCATTAATTGAAGCTCACACCGTGCGATTGTTCTCTCATTCATCCTCCGATGATCACAAAAAATACCGCAGTAAAGAATCGCTGGAAAATGATATTCGCCGGGATCCGATCACACTGCTCTCAAAAAAAATACTCAAGGAAGAAATTTTAACAGAGAATGAATTAGAAAAAACAAAACATGAAATTGACAGGGAATTGGAAAAAGCGGCAGACTATGCTCTTGCCCAGGCAAATCCTATTCCTGAGACAGCATTGAGATATGTTCTTGATGAAAGCGGAAAACGTGATTTGCTGGATTATGAATCATCAGTACCCGACGGGGAAAAGATTGTTATGGTTGATGCCATAAATCATGCGCTCAGAGAAGAGATGGAAAAAAATCCGAAGATTTATATTTTCGGTGAAGATGTTGCAGATCGAAAAGGAGGAGTATTTACAGCTACAAAAGGGTTATCGACAACATTTGGTGAGAACCGGGTTTTTAATTCTCCATTGGCTGAGGCAAGTATAGCCGGTGTTGGAATCGGCATGTCATTAACCGGAGTGAAGCCGGTTTGGGCGATGTAATCGACCAGTTCGCCTGGGCTGTAGACGGGGCGAGTGGGCTCGACCGTGGGCGTGGGGCCTGCGGTGGGGGTAGGCTGGGGGGTGAAGGGCGCAGGG
>CAZEXO010000036.1:0-24744 GCA_964516545.1 uncultured Melioribacteraceae bacterium | reverse complement strand
AAACAGCCTCCCCGTAAAATATGAGCCCCTGTTTCTTTCACTTCTTTCGCGCAGGATATAATTTGATGTTCAGATTCAACAGAACAGGGACCCGCCATTACAACAAAGTTTTTACCGCCGATTATAACATCTTTCACCTTTATGATGGTATCTTCAGACTTAAAATCACGGCTGGCTAGTTTATAACTTTTTTTGGCTTTCGGTTTTGTCGTATCTTTTATAACTGTTCCGTTTTCAGTGTTTCCGTTATTTTCTTTTAGTTCGGTTTTCTTAATTTTCTTCAGAGAAGGTTTTACAGCTTCAATTTCCTGGAAGGGATATGTTCCAAGTATTTTAAAGAATCTTGTATGACGTTTTAATTCATCCAGCATTTCACTTACATTATTGTCATCAATATTACCTTCGAAATCGAGATAAAACATTTCTTCCCATGGATTACCGATTATTGGCCGGGATTCCAGTTTTGTAAGATTCAATCCGTAATTCTGAAATGCCATAAGTGCGCGAACAAGCGAACCGGGAGAATGTTCAGTAGCCATTACGAGTGAGGTTTTTGCTCTGATTCTCGGATCAACTTTCACCGGATTACGTGAAGCGATTAGAAATCTTGTGAAGTTCCCTTCCTGATTAGCGATGTTACGCCGTAAAATCGGTACCTTAAAGAGATGAGCCGCTTCTTCACTGGAAATAGCTGCATGCTCAGGAATTCCTTCATTTTTAATTTTTTGCACGGACATTGCTGTATCCGTAAAAAACTCAACTTTACAGTTAGGTAATGAAGCGAGAAATTTACTGCATTGCGCCGCGGCCTGATAATGAGCAAATATTGTTGATATTCTTCCGATAGAAATTTCTTCTGTGCCAACGAGGCAGTGTTTTACATGAAAAATTTCTTCACCTACAATAGAAAGAGTCGTGTGAAGCAACAAGTCGTAAACTTCATTAATTCCTCCGGAAGTTGTGTTTTCGATGGGCAGCATGGCATAGTCGGCTTCACCTTTTTCAACAGCCTGAACCACTTCCTCAAATCTGTTTTTACTAACGAACTCAAGTTCTTCGTCCGCGTATGAAAAGAATTTTTTTGCAGCAAGAAAACTATATGCGCCTTCTATTCCCTGAATAGCTATTCTTAATACATCTTTTGCGCCATCTTTTTTATTTTCTTTTTTTACAAGAAAATTCTGTTGTAGTCTCACAGAATCTTCAATCACTTCATGGAATATCTTTGTTACAAAATGAGCATCCAAACCATTTGTCTTCCCGATTTCAATTATTTTGTCTAGAAGTTCAGATTCTCTTTTTATATCTCTTACCGGCAGATTATCAATATCTTTGGCTTTTATAACTTCTTTACTAAGTTCACGTCTCTTGCCGAGAAGTCCGATAAGGTTTTGATCAAGCTCATTAATCTCCGAACGGAGTCTATCAATCCCCGTATCAGAATTTTTTTTATTCTGTTCGCTCATAATATAACTCTTCTTATTTTGGTCAGATGCATTTTGAAGGTAAAAATTCAGCTCAAAATTACAATTTTTTTTCAAGATAGTAAATCCCAAAATCCGATCTATAAAAACATGAGAATTTTCCCTAAAAGTACTTACAATTTTTAACCATTGGATAATCGTTTGTTATTGACAAATAAAACGCTAATGAATATTTTAGAGTAAAAAGTATCCGAAAGTCTTATTTGATTAGAGCGCAGAGACTTCCGGCAAATAAAGATTGATTATCATTTTTGAATTAGAAAAGACCTCTAGATGTTATTATCTCTATAATCTTTCATCCAAGCAGGAATAAAGCAATGGCAAAACAAACACGAAGAGACTTTTTGAAATTTTCAGCAATATCGGTAGCTACCCTTGCAGGCGTGAAATCCGTTAAGGCTGATAACGGAGAAGTTCAATCGCCGTCTGATGAAAGGATGGGCGTTCTTGTTGATACCACAGTATGTATTGGTTGCAGAAAATGTGAGTGGGCTTGTAAAACTGCACATGATTTACCTACTACCCCAATTGAGTCTTATGACGACAGAAAAATATTCGAGATGAAAAGGAGACCCGATCATACCGCACTAACGGTTGTAAATCAGTATGAAGACAACAAGAATAGAAAACAAATTAATGTAAAAGTACAATGTATGCATTGTAACGAACCGGCTTGTGTATCAGCCTGTATTGTCGGCGCTTTTTCAAAATTGCCTGACGGAAGTGTGGTTTGGGATACTAAAAAATGCATCGGCTGCCGTTATTGTATGGTTGCGTGTCCGTTTCAGATACCGGCATTTGAGTATGACGAAGCATTGAAACCGGATATTACGAAATGTGATTTTTGCACAACAAGAACCGAAAAAGGAGAATTGCCTGCTTGCGTTGAGATTTGTCCCGTTGAAGCAATTACTTACGGAAAACGCAGCAAACTTGTTGAACTTGCTAAAAAAAGAATTGAACTTTACCCTGACAGATATGTAAACCACATTCTCGGTGAACATGAAGTGGGCGGTACATCATGGATGTATTTATCGGGAGTGGAATTCGGCAAACTTCAGTTTCCCAAACTCAACAGTAAACCGGCTCCCGGTGTATCGGAAGCGATTCAGCATGGAATATTTGCTTACTTTGTGCCTCCGATTTCTTTATTCGCTCTGCTGGGTGGTATTATGTGGTTAAACAAAAACAAATCAGATTCCGAGGACTAGGGGGAAAAAATGAGTTCGATATTATTGCCAAGACCAATCAAACGAAAATTTTTCACCCCGACGGTAATTGTCCTCTGCATTATTGCAGCTCTGGGGATTTTAGTTGCGCTTGCAAGATTTCTTTTCGGAATCGGTGCGGTAACAAACTTAGATAATCAATATCCCTGGGGTATTTGGATCGGGCTGGACGTTGCCTTGGGAGTTGCTCTTGCCGCCGGAGGATTTACAACCGCTGCAATAGCACACATTTTACACAAAGAGGAATATGAGACAATTGTACGTCCCGCTCTCTTAACTGCATTACTTGGATATACTTTTGTAGCCCTCAGTGTATCAATCGATATCGGTCGCTGGTATTACATTTGGCATGCACTGATTTACTGGAACGGAAGTTCAGCGTTGTTTGAAGTCGGCATTTGCGTTATGATGTATCTCACCGTTTTATATATCGAATTTCTGCCTATTGTTACGGAAAGATTTATCGGTCGCATTAATCTTCCGGGCATTCTGACTAAATTGAACAAACCTCTCGATTCATTCTTGAGAATTCTGGATAAAACTCTTTCGAAAGTTATGTTCGTATTTCTCATAACCGGGGTAGTTTTATCCTGTTTGCATCAGTCATCTCTTGGAACACTCATGATTATAGCCGGCGAGAAAATGCATCCTTTGTGGCAAACACCGGTGCTTCCGTTGATGTATCTATTATCCGCCATATGTGTCGGATTCCCGATGGTTATTTTCGAATCTCACTTATCTTCAAAATCTTTCGGGCTGAAACCTGAAACACATATCATTTCAAAACTTGGCAATATGATCGCTCCTCTTCTGGGAATATTTTTAGCTGTTAAAATAGTCGATATGTTGATTCGCGAGACATTTGTTTATTTAACAGAAATAACAACCGAGAGTGTGATGTTTTCAATTGAAGTGATTGTCGGATTTGTTCTGCCCATGAGATTATTCTTGTCGAAAGAGGTGAGAAAAAATCCTACTTATTCTTTCGTTGCCGCTTCGCTTGTTATTTTCGGAGTTTTTATAAACAGACTAAACACATTTATCATTGCCTACAATCCTCCTTATGCCGATTATCCTTACATTCCCTCAGTTGGTGAAATTACTCTGACTTTGGGATTTGTTGCTCTCGAAGTGTTGCTCTACCGTGCCTTTGTTATGATTTTCCCGGTAATGAGTGTTCCTGATGAATCAGGCACGGTTAAAACAAAATATGCTATCAGGGGAATTCTCAGATGAAAAGACATATAATAATATTGTTACTGGCTATCACAGTTGCTTACGCTCAAAAAAAATCTGTGCATTCAAATCAACAATTACAATGTTCAACTTGTCATGAATGCGAAGTCCCGACGAAAAACAATCCTTGTCTGAGGCAATGTATCCGCGAATCACTCGTATCGGTTAAACACAGCGCGGATGAAGCTCCGGCGGTAATTACAATAGACAGATTCAAAAAAATTGAAGATCATTACATGCCGGTTATTTTTAGTCATCAGGCCCATGCTGAAATGTCAAATCTTTCAGGCGGATGCGTAACATGTCATCACTATAATCCTCCGGGACAAATTCTCTCCTGTGTCGATTGCCACGAAACTTCCCGTAAACGTGATGATATTATGAAACCCGACTTAAAAGGCGCTTACCACAGGCAATGTATTGACTGCCATTCCAAATGGAGTCATGAATATGAATGTTTGAGTTGTCATGAGCCAAATAACGGAAATAAAAAAGTATCTTCCGGGAAGAAAAAAACAACACCTATAACTGTTCACAAAAAAATCAACGAACCTGAAAAACTGGTTTATGAAACCAAGTATAAAAATGGTCCGAAAGTAACTTTTCTTCATACCGAGCATACAAAACTTTTTAATCTTGATTGCACCTCCTGTCACTCGAATGAGAGTTGTGTTAAATGTCATGACCGCGCAAAAGAAAAGTCACCAAAAGTCATGAAGGATAGCGATCCCCATGCAAAATGTTCGAGCTGTCATGAAGTTAAAAAGGATTGTTCATTCTGCCATTCAGAAAAAGAAAAACCCGGGTTTAGTCATTTAACTCGCACAGGATGGGAACTGAATAAATTCCATAAAAAGTTGTCATGTATAGACTGTCATGAAACTAAAGGTAAATTTGAAAAATTACCGAACGATTGTAATTCCTGTCACCCGAATTGGAGTACGGAAAATTTCAATCATAAAATTACCGGATTGGAACTTGATGAAATTCATATTGAAAGTGAATGCAGCGATTGCCATATTGACGGAAACTACTCCAAACATTCCTGCGAAAACTGTCATGACGAGGAATTTAAGTATCCGGAATATCTGCCCGGGAAAAAAGTGAAATAATTCTGAGAATTAATGAAAGTATATCAGAAAATAGGCATTAAACTTATTGTTGCCGTTGGAACCACGACAGCAATTATTCTGGGATTATTTGCTTACTTCAATCTTCAATCGCAGAATACAACCATGGTGAGCGAGGTTGAGCGGCATGCCCATCAACTCTCGGAAACAATTAAGAAGGGTACGCGCACGGATATGCTTGATAACGACCGCGAGCATATTCATAATATAATTAATACTATCGGTGATGAACCAAGCATAAAAAAAATCCGCGTGCTGAACAAGGAAGGCGAAATAATCTATTCTAAAGACGGAACTGAGATTGGCGAGGTTATTGATAAAAAAGCCGAGAGCTGTTATGTATGCCACGCTGAAAATAAACCTCTGGAGAAACTTCCGATTAAGGACAGAACCAGAATATTCAAACTTCACCCCGATTCATCACGCGTGATGGGCGTAATCAATCCTATTTATAACGAGTTATCCTGTAATACTGCCGAGTGCCACGCTCATCCCAAAGAACAAAAAGTGCTGGGTGTGCTTGATATAATTATCAGTCTTGATGAAGCCGATGAACAATTAAGCAAAAGTACTTTTGGTCTTCTGACATCTGCTCTTATTGCTCTTGCTGCCATTAGTTTAATCATCGCATTTTTTGTAAAAAGATGGGTAGATAAACCGGTAAACCAACTTGTTGAAGCGACAAACAATGTAGCCGTAGGAAACCTAAGTTACAAAATGGAAGAATCCGGTAAAGATGAATTAAACATGCTGAAAAAATCTTTTAATAATATGACAAAAAAATTGTCGGAGATGCGAACCCAGCTTGTTCAGTCGGATAAAATGGCTTCACTGGGAAGACTGGCGGCGGGAGTAGCGCACGAAATAAATAATCCTTTGACCGGAGTCTTAACATATAGTAGTTTTTTGTTAAAGAGAGCCGGCGATAATCCTGAACTTCGTGATGACCTTGAAGTGATTGTAAGAGAAACAAAAAGAAGTCGTGAAATAGTAAAAGGACTTTTAGATTTCGCACGTCAGTCAACTCCCAAAAAAGGCAAAGCAAACATTAACGAAATCATTGAACACTCAATTCTTGTTGTTACAAATCAACTGAAACTGAATCATGTTACACTCACGAAAAAACTTGATGATAATTTGCCTGAAATAATAGTAGACGCAAATCAGATTCAGCAAGTGTTTATTAATCTCATCGTTAATTCCATTGATGCCATAGGATCAAACGGAGGAGAAATATCCATTCAAAGTTCAACAACAGAATTAATGCCCTACGGAATAACTCAAATTCGCGCAGCATTATGTCCCAAAAGACATAACCTTATGGATGAAGAACATAAAATTGACGGAATGCCGAGTATTAAAATAAAAGCAACATCAAAACGAAGTGAAGGTTTTATTCATCTTGATCCGATTTACGGGCGTCATCAGCATCATTACGGAATTCCCTTTGATGAGAATGAGACGATTCAATTTTCATGTCCGGAATGCGGCATATCTCTTATTGACACTACGCGAACAGGACCTGATAATAAAACACCCGTCTTTGTTATTGAGATTCCCGACAAAGGCGAGTTGCTGGGCTGTACGAAATATTTATGTAAATGGCAGAAATGGACTTATATGGATCATGGAGGCAGATTAAAATTTATCGAAGTGAAATTTTCCGACAACGGCTGCGGAATTTCAAAAGATCAGATTGCCAATATTTTTGATCCGTTCTTCACTACAAAAGGCCAGAAAGGAACGGGACTGGGATTAGCTGTTGTGTGGGGAATTATTAATAACCATAACGGAAAAATCGAGGTTGAAAGTAAACCAGGCGAAGGAACAACTTTTACTCTGAGACTTCCAATAAATTAAAACAATGAAAAAAGATTTCGACATATTGGTAATTGATGACGAAAAAATTGTGCTTAACGCAGTTACGAAAATCTGTGCTTTTGAAAAATATTCCATTGATACTGCTTCTGACGGAACTGAAGCTTTAGATAAAATTCATAATAAAAAATACGGATTAGTGCTTTGTGATATTATGATGCCCGAAATGGATGGTTTCAAATTTCTCGAAGAATTCAGAAAAAAAAACAGCATAACACCTATTATTATTACATCGGGATTTTCAACCAATGACTATGCTGTGAAAGCTCTTCATGACGGCGCGCTTGATTTTCTGCCCAAGCCTTTTACATTCGAAGAACTTTCCAATACTATTCATCGCGGAATGAATTATTACAAACTAAATGAAGAAATCGCGGATGGTTTACGAGTGTCAGGAAAAACACATAGTCTTTATGTCGCTTGTCCGCCCCAATATTACAGGCTTGGTTATCTAAGCTGGGCCAGATTATCAGATGACGGCACAGCAGAAATAGGAATTGTAAATTTATTTTTCGAATTAATTGAATCGACAAAAAATCTTCGTCTCCAAAAGGAAGAGAGTAAAATTTTCCAGGGCAATTACTGTATGACAATAATTGATTCATCGGATAATGAACACAGCGTACCCTCTCCCCTTAGCGGAAAAATAATTGAGATAAACAACAAAGTAATCGAGAATATAAATCTTTTGGGTAAAGACCCTTACTTCGAGGGGTGGATTTACAGAATAATTCCTTCAAACATTGAATACGAATTAAAACAACTAACACCCTGTAGTTCTGACAGAGTTTAAAATTAAAACCGGAGTTGAAAATGTTACTCTTTATAGTTGCCCTGATAGTATTTATTATAGTTGATGTTATCATAAGATTTGCCCTGAAACATGCTCAGGAAAAGAGACTTAAAGAAGAACGCGAAAAAGCTCTTGATGTCAGCATAAATATTGATTTCAGTAAAGAAGCTAAATCATTAAGAAGAGCTGAAGTTGAAAACCCGAAAGCAAAAATTTTGTGCGTTGATGACGAAGAGGTTATTCTCGATAGTTTCAGGAAAATCCTCGTGCTTGACGGATACTCCGTAGATACTGTTCAATCGGGTGGAGAAGCTTTGAATCTTATAAAAAGTCATCATTATGATTTTTGCTTCACAGACTTAAAGATGCCCGAAATGGACGGCGTTGAGGTAACAAAAGCCGTTAAACAATTACGTCCCGATATTGACGTAGTTATTATAACAGGTTACGCTACTGTTCAGACAGCCGTTGAATGTATGCAGTTCGGCGCCATGGATTATGTTGAAAAACCATTCACAGAGGATGAACTTCTAGAATTCGTAAAAAAATGTTTATTCAAACGGCATGACAAAATTGAAAAACAACTCAAACCACGGGTTCACATCACTCACCTGTCGGTTGATGATAAAGTAAGTAAAAGTGAGTTTGCTATTCCGGGCGGAATTTTTATTGCTGAAAATCATGTGTGGACTTCGGTAAGTCCGGATGGAAATGTATATCTCGGAATTGATGATTTCGCCAACAAAGTTATTGGAAGGATTTCGAAAATTGATTTTCCGAATCTTGGAATGGAAATTAAAGCAGGTCAGCCATTGTTTACCATAAAGCAGGATGGTAAATCCGTAAAATTTAATTCACCTGTTTCAGGTGTGGTTTCGAAAACCAACACGACTCTTGCCGAAGACCTGACTGTTTTCGAGCATTCACCATATGAATCAAACTGGATTTGCGTGATAGATGCAGATAATCTTGATAACGAATTACTCGGGATGAAAATCGGCAATTCTGCCGTGAACTTTTATCACACCGAAATTGAAAAGTGGCAGGAAATGATAAAGGAAATTCTTCCTAAAGATGCTGAAACCGGAGTAGAACTTGAAGCCGGCGTTCTTGAATCACTTTCGGAGAAAGACCGGGAAGTCATCATGGGAGAGTTTTTTACTAAATAAACATGAGTTCGTTTTTCTTTTATAGAGTAATATTTCTGACATAAAAAAACTTTTATGATCTTTAAGAAGAACGTTTTAAGTATTCAATTAAATTACAAATTCAGAGCATGTATCAGGAATATAGATTATGACATATAACAATCTGATTCTCAGATTTTTAGGCAGAACATTTTTTTTGATATTTGTTTTTTGTCAGGGCATTTCAGCTCAGAACGATGATTGTCTTGTGTGTCATAGCGATGACACACTTACCGGTACAAGAACCGGTAAATCAATTTCCTTATTCGTTGATGGTGATAAATTTGATAACAGCGTTCATTCGGGAATGTCATGCAGCGATTGCCATTCAGATTTTGAAGCCGAAGAGCTGCCTCATCGCGCCGGTAAAAACATTTACATGGTTGATTGTTCGGCTTGTCATGAAGGTTACAAAGAACAGGTTGAGAATGATATCCACCGCCGATTGGGAAAAGAAAAAGTTAAACGAATGCCCGAATGCGTAACGTGTCACGGCTCTCATTACATTAAATCTCCCGAACAGGTAAAGAATAAAGGTAAAGAATTTTGCGGGCAGTGTCATGCCGACATGCAACTTACAACCAATTATCACACAACTCAGCATTTAAGCGATACAAAATGCGCGGAATGTCATGAGGTAAACGGGTTTGCCGGGAATCTAAAAAAATCAGTTCACACAAATCTTGTTTGCGCCGACTGTCACGTTTTCGAAGTCAATAATTTCGAACTCCATCAACAGGGAGTTCCGCAATTAAGTATTGCTACGTGCAGCGGATGTCATAAAGAAGAATATGATATTCACAAAGAGAGTATTCACGGAATATCTCTTAAAGAAGGAATTAACGAAGCGGCTACCTGCTGGGATTGCCATGGTTCGCATCTGATAAAACATGTTAAAGAAGAAGGAAGCGGATTACTCCCGAATGAAGTGGGATATACCTGCGGTAAATGCCATAACGATGAAAAGTTTGTTGAAAAGTTTTCCATGAGCGTCAAGGGAATTACAGATCTTTATTCCCGCTCGGTTCACGGAATCTTCAACACGGAATCAGGGGAAGGAGCTGCAACATGTTACTCTTGTCATGGCGTTCATAACATAAAAAGCCGAACACAGGAAGGATCAACTATATCAGCCTATAACGTGCCCGCAACATGCGGAGAATGTCACAGTGAAATTCAGGAAGAATATGAAGAATCCATTCATTGGATTCAGGCAAAAAAAGGTATCAGAAATTCTCCGGTATGCAATGACTGCCACAACGAACATAGTTTAACAGCAATAAACACAACGCAGAAAAAAGATGAGGCAAGAAAATTACAGGAACAGACCTGCCTAAGATGCCATCAGGATCCGATATTAACGGCTAAACACGGGCTTGAAAATGCTGTTATTGAATACCAGGATAGCTACCACGGACTCGCAGTTATGCGTGGCGATGAAGACGCGGCAATGTGTATTGACTGTCATGATGTCCACAGAATATTACCAAAGTCAAACCCGGCGTCGACAGTACATGAAAACAATGTAACAAAGACCTGTCAAAAGTGTCATGAAGACGCCTCGGATGTTTTCGCAAAAAGTTATTCACATATTTCAGGAACAAAAGAAGCTCGTTACATTGAATCGTTGGTTGAAAATATTTACTTCTGGATGGTAGTTTCGATAATCGGATTGATGCTCGCGCATAACATTTTAATACTCATCTACGAAGCAAGAAAAAGAAGGAAAAAGGACAGAAACACCATCACTATTCCCCGCTTCACGAAGAATGAAGTTATTCAACATATACTTCTTCTGACATCTTTTATTCTTTTAGCGGTAACAGGATTCGCTTTAAAATATCCGCAAAGTTTTTGGGCAGAAGGCTTGCATTCCCTGGGAATGAACGAAACAATTCGTCAGAACATTCATCGTGTGAGCGCTGTGGTAATGATTACTCTCGGCATTTATCACATACTTTATCTTATAATTACACGCCGCGGAAGAGATGTACTTTCAAACATGATTCCGAAACTGAGCGATCTTCGTCAGGCAATGGACACGATTCTCTATTACCTGAAAATCATTAAGAAAAAACCATACTACGGAAAATATGATTACACCGAGAAAGCCGAATATTGGGCTTTAATCTGGGGAACAATTGTCATGGGCATTACGGGTTTTATTTTGTGGTTCCCAACATTAATCGGCGATTGGGCTCCTATCTGGTTTATTAAAGTAAACGAAACCATACATTTTTATGAAGCAATTTTAGCTTCATTGGCAATACTGGTTTGGCATTGGTTTTTTGTAATTTTTCATCCAAGGGAATATCCTATGAGTTTCACCTGGGTGGACGGGAAAATGTCACTTGCTAATTATCGTCATCATCATGAACTTCATTTCAGAAGTATTATGCTGGAGTGGTTCAAATATAGAAAAGGAATTTTAAAGCGAGCTGATTTCAAACATTCAACTGAATTATTCATTTCAACATTCGAAAAAAATAATGTTAATCCTGATGATCTTTTCGAGAATCAGCTGAAAGATGATTTTGAGTTACGGGAATGGTTACAGCATAATCTTGAAATATAAATTACTGTTTGATGTTCTTTCAAAAACTTGTGCAATTTAATAACCGATAAAAATTGTGACTTTTAACAAATAACTCTATATTCCGCTGGAAATAATGGAACAGTAATCGATTATATTGATAAAAGAAAAACAAATTATACAACATTATTAACGGAGGTAAAATGCTCAAGAAAATATTCTTAGTATCCGCAATTATTGCTGCATTTGTCTTAATGACCTACGATTACTCAAGTGCGAATGTTCCTGTATCCGATAAGAATGAATACATCGGTGCAAGCGCATGCGGCATGTGTCATAAAAAAGAATCTGACGGAAATCAACTGAAAATCTGGCAGGAAAGTAAACACGCTAACGCCTTCAAAGTTCTGGCGACAGAAGAGGCAAAAAAAATAGCTTCTGCTAAAGGAATTGCCGATGCTCAAAAAGCGGCAGAATGTTTGGAATGCCATACTTCGGGATATCAGACAGGCGCCAAGTTAGCGAAAAAATTCTCAATTGAAGACGGCGTGCAATGCGAAACCTGTCACGGTGCCGGAAGCGAATATAAATCCATGAAAGTGATGAAAGATCACGCGGCTTCGGTTGCGGCAGGTATGACTGATTACACCAAACCAGGTTCAATTAAAGCTCAGTGTGAAAGCTGCCATAACAAGAAAAGCCCGACATTCAAAGGATTCGACTTTGAGAAAAGCTGGAAAGTAATTGCACACCCCATTCCAAAAGGTTAATAATTAGCCACAGGAAAAAAAATGAAAAAAATTATTCCGATACTGACTGTTGTTTTGTTAACAGTCAGTACTTTTTCGCAAAACATTAACGGAAGATTCACTTCATCATTTTACACTTTTGAAAGATATCAGGATTCCAATGTCTCAGAAACATATCTGAGAAACTACAATTCATTGATTCTGAACATTAACAAAAGTCAATTCTCGCTTAGAACGCGTTTGGGAATAGACACTGATTTGATGAATACTCTTGATAATGATCCCCGGGTGAGATTTTATAATCTTTATCTCGAAGCAAGAGACCTGTTGGATATTGCGACAGTGAAAATCGGTCGTCAACCTTTTTTTAGTTCAATCGCAGGTGGAGTTTATGATGGTATGAGTCTGAAATTAAAACATTCCGGATTTGTTTTATCAGGTTTTTACGGTGGTAATGTGCCCGCATATCAAAAACTTGAGATTACCGACGATTGGAAAAATGATTTCATCCTGGGCGGAAAATTTGAAGTGAATGCTCTTGAGAATTTAAGTTTTGCTTTAGCTTACGTGAATAAAAATTTTAAACCTATGGAATATGAAGCGCTTAGAATGAACGAGGATTTTTCACCGGTTGAAGTACTCGTAAAACAAAGGTCCAATCAATATGAGTTTGCATCGGCTGAAGCTTCTTACGTAATGAAGAATAGTTTCAACATCTTTTCAAAAGTTGAGTATGATCTTAATCTGAGTGAAATTTCAAAAGTTGAGTTCAGCGGTCGGCTTGAGGAAATTAAAAATTTTGGAATCAGCCTTTATTATAATTACCGTGAACCGCGTGTTAGATACAATTCTATTTTTTCTGTTTTTGATTACGGTAATTCGCAAGAAATTGAAGCGGGCGTTGATTATAAAATTAACGAAATGTTTACTGTCATCGGAAAATTCGGAAATGTTACTTATAAGGAAGATGATTCACAAAGAATGACTATCGGACTGAATTCAAACGTCGGCAATCTCAGCTACCGGAAAACTTTTGGATACGCCGGTGAGATGGATGCTGTTACTCTGTATTCAGCGAAATCATTTTTTAAAGGATTGTTAACGCCATCAATTGGATTGAGTTACACAAGTTATAAACTTTCCGAAGACTCAGAAACAAACACTCTTATTGCTTTGCTTGGAGGTGTAAATTATCGTCCCTGGAAAGCTGTTTCTTTTGATTTACAGGCTCAGTATCTGAACAACAAAATTTATGAAAACGATTTCAGGATCTTGTTTAAATTTAATCACTGGTTTAACACAAACTTAAGTCTGTTATAACATGAAACCATTACATTATTTTTCCGTTGTTCTTATTACGCTTGTCGGTTTTATTTCAATAATGGGTTTTACAATCACCTCTGAAGATGAACCAATATTATCGAATAAGAACATTATAAAATTTTCGCATGAATTTCACAGCGAAGTTTCTGAATGCGCTGATTGTCATACATCAGTTAAAGATGCAGTGACTCTTTCGGACAGACTTCTTCCCGATAAACCGGCTTGCGCCGCTTGTCATGATGTAGAAGATGATGAAAACTGTACGCTCTGTCATTATGAAGACACTTACGAACCTCTCATGCAGCCGACTTCATCAAATCTTTATTTCAATCATCAGCAGCATGTAACTACGCTTGGAATGGAATGTACAGCATGCCATAAGGGATTAAATGAAGTAGACTATAGCTTTGAAGCGATGGGAGTTAATCCTCCGATGGATAATTGCTATTCGTGCCATAACAACAAAAGCGCCGCCGCTAACCATTGTGAAACATGCCATACAACAACTGCGGATTTATATCCGGCCGATCATAAAACTGCGAGTTTCATGGAACAACATAAATTTACCGCATCAGCCGAAAATCAAAACTGCGCGATGTGTCATGATACTCAGGATTTTTGTGAAGCTTGCCATGTGTCAACTTCAATGATTGATGAAAACAATACGCTGACCGATTTTTATACGCCATATTCTCCTCATCAATACAAAAGCGATTCTAAGCAAATGCAGATCACTCGCGTGCACGGACTTGATTACAGATTCAGTCATGGCATTGAAGCAAGAAGCAAAACGATGGAGTGTACGACTTGTCATCAAACAGAAACATTTTGCGCCGAATGTCATAATTCCGACGGTGGTGATTTTGCATCCGACGGATTTTTACCTTCCTCCCATCTTGTGAATAATTTTCTAACAATCGGTGCAGGAACAGGCGGTGGCGAACATGCAATTCAGGCAAAAAGAGATATTGAATCCTGCGCGGCATGTCACGACACTCAGGGCGCCGACCCATCATGCATTTTATGCCACACCGACAACGACGGAATCAAAGGTACAAATCCAAGAACTCACGTTTCAGGTTTTATGAATGACAGAGAAAATGGCGACTGGCATGAAGACATGGGTTCTGTTTGTTATAATTGTCATATGGATGTTAATGCTCGTCCTTCAGGAACGGCAGGCATTGGTTTTTGTGGTTATTGCCACGGTTCAAAATAATGAACAACTATTATCATGGGTTTACAATGAATCATAAAATATTGAAAATAATCTCCCCTGTTTTAATTATGATATTTATGTGGGGATGCAGTGACATAAGGAATGATTTAACACAACCGAAGGAACTAAATATTCACGAAGAAGGAATTGCAAATACTGCTTCGCCGAATTTTCACGCGGCAAAATTCGGAGAGGATAATTGGAATGTTGAGTCATGTCAACAATGCCACGGTTCCAATTACTCGGGAGGAACTGTCGAAGTAAGTTGCAATACTTGTCATTCAAATCCAGGCGGACCGGAGGCATGTAATACTTGTCACGGTGATTTCTCAAACATTTCAAGAATTGCCCCGCCTACAGATTTGAACAATAACATTGCAACGACTCAGAAAGGTGTTGGCGCTCATGCTTCTCACATTTACGATAATCAACTGGCAGGACAGGCTTCGTGTTTTGTTTGTCATCCGAATCAGTCGGTGCCTAATAAAAGTTATGTTTCAAGCCACATAGACGGACTTCCGGCGGAAATATCTATTGCGGGTTACAGCTTCACGGCTAACACTTGTTCAAACACTTATTGCCATGGTAATTTTACTTTTCAAAAAAATGAATCACAAAATAATTTTGGGTATATATCAAATAACATTTCGGGAAATAATTTTACTCCATTGTGGACAAAAGTAGATGGAACGCAGGCAGTCTGCGGAAGTTGTCATGGACTTCCTCCAACAGGTCATATTGCATCTGATATCAACGAATGTTTTACCTGTCACATTGGTGTTGTTGATGCATCAGGCAGAATTATTGATCCCCTGAAACATATCAACGGAGAAATTCAGTTAGCGGACGAAAGTTATTTTGCTGATGCCGACTGTAACAATTGTCACGGAAATACCGACACCCAGCCTTTTGCAGGTGTGGGCGGAGTAACCGTAAAAAGTGACCGCGGAGTAGCTTTGCATGATGAACATCTTTTTTTAAATTCGATTGCAGCGGAAATCAGCTGTGAAAGTTGTCATAACACTCCCCAGTCCTATAATTCTTCAGGACACTTTGATGCGTCATCTGGCGCTGAATTAGTCTTCTGGAAACAGGAAAGCGCAACCAATTCTCCCGTTTACACTCATGATAATCTTCAGTGTTCAAATACATATTGTCATGGTAATTTTTCATTCGCTAAAAATGCATCCTCAAATAAATGGGGTTACATAAACGGAAACATTACCGGAAAATCAGCAACTGTCACCTGGCAGAGTACTTCTGCTAGTGTTGGTTGTACGAGTTGTCATGGCCTTCCGCCTGCAGGTCACATAGCTGTTGATCCCAACTCATGCAAGACATGCCATAATGGAGTTGCTGATTACAGCCACGGAATTTTTGATCCCTCAACACACATTGACGGAAACATTCAATTAGCCGGAAGTAATTTCCTGAATGATGCCGCTTGCGATAACTGCCACGGCAACACAGAAATTCAACCATTCTATGGAGTAGCCGGAACCACTTTAAAAAGCGACCGGGGCGTTGCATTACATGACGAGCATCTGTTCAGCAATTCGCTTTCTGAAATAAACTGTAATGATTGTCACACTGTACCGCAACAGATTGATTCAGAAGGACATTTTGACAACACTACAAAAGCGGAAGTTAAACTATGGCAGCAATCCGGAACAAACAATACTCCCGCCTATAGCCAGAATAGCCTGCAATGTTCCAACTCATACTGTCATGGCAATTTCAAATATGAAAAATCGGGCTCAGATTATGCTTGGGCTTATTCTGCCTCAGAAATTACAGGGAACTCAAAATCAGTTATGTGGCAAAGCCCGGCTAATAATGTTGTCTGCGGAAGTTGTCACGGACTTCCCCCGACGGGACACGTGACTGCCGAGTTAACAGAATGTGCAAACTGTCATTCCGGTGTTGTTGACGGTAATGGAAATATTATCGATAAAACAAAACACATAAATGGTGTGGCGAATGTCTTTGGAAATTGATAATCCTTAAAGAGGCGGGAACTGTTTCTGGATTTTTTCTTTAGGCATCATAATATCGTTAATAAGTTTAATAAAAAAATACCAGCAAAGAATATTAAATTAAAATTTTTATTCTGGAAAATGTTTCTCATCAGCCCTGTGAGCGATAGAAGACAATTCACTTATCAAAGAAAATATCCTGGTCGTAATTTTTCAAAGTGAACTAACTTCCTTCATTTTTTGTAATAGATTTAGATTTATTACTCCACGTAAAGATATTTTGTATTTTTCGTATGAATAAATGTGATTGTTGCAATGAATTATCTTTCGGACATTAAATGATAAACACTATCAGCATAATCAATAATTTGCTCCCCCTCTTTTACTTAATTGCGTTCGCAAGTTACTTAATTGATTTTATAAAAGAGAAGAATGCTCTCGCAAATTCAAAAAGAATATTTCTTTTTATAACCCTTCTTCTTCATGCGGTTTATTTGACATTCCGAACAATAGAATTTAATCACGCTCCAATTACAACCAAGTTTGAAATTTTTTCCGTGCTGGCTTTCGCGCTTATCTTCGCTTATTTCATCCTGGAGCTTTTAACCGACATTCGCTGGACAGGCTATTATGTTATTTTTTTCGCGCTGATTTTTCAAGTTATCTCCAGCATATATATCCAGGATCTAAATGAAGTGAATGAAATCCTACGAAACAGACTTCTTGGAATTCATGTTATCAGCGCTATTCTTGGATATGCCGGAATAATATTATCGGCAGTGCATGGTTTTCTTTTTCTCAAACTTTATAAAAATATAAAACTCAACAAATTCGGTTTGCTTTTTAAGCGTCTGCCAAGTCTTGAAATACTTGAAAAACTTTCTTTCTATTCAGCAATTATCGGTTTTATTCTTCTTACTATCGCAATAAAAATAGGAGTTATTTGGCTTCCGTCCGCCTTTCCCGATTACAGCTATTTTGATCCGAAATTAATCACAACGGGATTAATCTGGCTTATTTACGGAATCGGTATTTCAATGAAAATTTTTGCTAAATGGTACGGGAGAAAGTTTATCATTTTTTCAATCTCGGGATTTATAATTACGCTCGTTTCGCTTCTGATTACACGAATATTCGAGACAAGTTTTCATAGTTTTTATTGATAATTCTTTTTACGCCATGAATCTCATTGGAATCTCAATAAATCATAACACTGCTCCTATTGAATTAAGGGAGGCTCTTCATTTAAGCAACGATGAGGTGACGGATATTATTCCAAAAATAAAAAATGATCTTCTCGCTGAAGGATTTATTTTATCCACTTGTAACAGGACTGAGATTTTCGGCTTCCCATTTAATGAAAAGACAAAAGCGGAAGATATCAGGGATTATCTTTTAAAATATAAACCTGTCAACAATATTAAGGATGATAATTTTCAATACTTTTTTTCATGCAGCGCGGTAAAACATTTATTCACAGTTGCCGGTGGGATTGATTCATTAATCATCGGAGACAGCCAGATTCTCGCGCAGGTGAAAGCCGCTTTTGAATATTCCGAAAAACTTGATTTCGCAAAATCAGTTCTCAGACGTGTGTTTGATACCGCAACCAAAGTCGGTAAGCGGGCCATAAAAGAAACACACATCGGTGAAGGAGCTGTTACAGTAAGTTACGCGGCGGTTCAGGTAATTGAAAAAATATTCGCCTACCTTGAAAAAAAATCAGCGCTTGTAATCGGAGCCGGTGAAACCAGCGAGCTCGCGGCTATTCATTTGCGGGATAAGGGAATAACAAAACTGGCTATAACAAACCGAACATCAGAAAGAGCCGAATTGCTTGCTAAAAAAGTTAACGCCGAGGTAATTCCTTTTGAATCGTTCACAAAACATCTGCACGAATTCGATATTATAATCAGCGCTACCAGTTCCGAAAATTTTCTCATCACCGAAAAAGATATAAAAGAAATGCTTAAGAAACGCCGGGGAACCCCGTCATTATTGATGGATATCGCTATACCCCGCGATATTGACCCGGCCGTGAAAAAATTCGATAATGTTTTTTATCATGATATGGACTCTTTGCAAATAATCGTCGACCAGAATCTTAAATCCAGAAAAAATGAGATACCGAAGGTTGACAAAATAATTATCGAAGAAATGCAAAGTCTATTCAGTTGGTATCACGCGCTGGAAGTTATCCCGACTATAAAATCCCTCAGAAGTTTTTTTGAAGAGATACGCCAGGACGAACTTGAAAAAATAAAAAATAAAGTAACTGAAGATGATTTCGCAAAACTCGAAGATATGAGCAGGAGATTAGTCGGCAGGCTGCTTCATAACCCGACAATCAATCTCAGAGCGCTTTCAAACGATGATTCATCACTACAGAAACTAAGATCATATATAATGGTTTTACAGGATTTATTTTCCCTTAACAAAAAAGAAAAATAAATGGCGGTCAATTGAAAAAAGAAAAGCTGATAATCGGAACCAGAAAAAGTGAACTTGCCCTTTGGCAGGCAAACTTTGTGAAAAAGGAAATTGAGAAAACCAACAAGAACATTTCGGTTGAACTTAAACTCGTCCAGACTAAGGGAGATAAGATACTTAATGTCGCGCTTGCTGAAATCGGCGATAAATCTCTTTTCACGAAAGAACTTGAGATTGAATTACTGAACGGTGAAATTGATCTTGCTGTCCACAGCCTGAAAGATCTTCAAACGACATTACCTGATAAATTAATTCTCGGCGCCGTAACAAAACGGCATGAAGTTGAAGATGTTTTAATCGCCCGGAATAAAAAAACTACACTCTACAATTTACGTGAAAATGCCGTTGTTGCCACGGGGTCGCTACGAAGACAATCACAGTTGAAACATTTACGCCCGGATATCACGGTAGTTAATTTACGGGGAAACATCCCCACAAGAATTCAAAAATTCCTTGACTCGGATTGGGATGCAATTATCCTGGCTCGCGCCGGAGTTGAAAGACTAAAAATGCAAAAGTATATTTCCATGTACCTACCGAAAGATATTTTTCTTCCGGCAGTAGGTCAGGGCGCTCTTGGAATTGAAATAAGAGAAGACAATTTGCGGGTACGCAATGTTATAAAAAAACTGAATGATGAAAATACACTTTGCGCTGTTACAGCCGAAAGAACATTTCTGAAAACTCTTGAAGGAGGCTGTCAGGTTCCGATAGGCGCGTATGCTGAAGTTCGTCAATCAGGGTTGTATCTTGACGGATTTGTTGGTTCTCTTGACGGATCGATAACATTCAGAAAAAAAATCCGCGGTTCGAAAAAAGATCCTGAAAAATCAGGAAAAACTCTCGCGAAAGATATTTTAAAAGCCGGAGCAAAAATAATCTTGCAGGATATTTATAAACATAAATAACGGAATAAATATGGAAAGGAGTCTCGTAGGAAAAAAAATTGTGCTGACCAGAGCGAGGGAACAATCCCATGAGTCTTATGAAGAATTATCAAATTTAGGCGCTGAGGTTATTGTACTCCCCTGTATAAAAGTAGTACCGATTGATGATTATTCAGGCTTTGATGAGACGATTAAAAACATTTGTTTTGACTTTGTGATTTTTCCATCCGCAAATTCAGTTGAAATGTTTTTCAGCAGAGTAAAGAAACTGTCGCATGTAAATTGTATGGCCTCGGCTAAATTTATCGCTGTTGGATCGAGGACTGAGAAAAAATGTGATTCTATGGGAATAAAAATAGATATGGTGCCGGAAGTCTTTTCTGCAAGAGGTGTGATTGAAATGCTGGGCAATCATGACCTGGAAGGGAAAAATATTCTGCTGCCGTCTTCAACAATCGCACGCACTGAACTTGGCGAAGGACTTGAGAAACTCGGAGCCAACGTATTCGTATTCCCGGTTTATAATATTGTTACTCCCGATAAAACGGAAATCAAAGATGAATTGGAAGCAATAAAAAAGTCTTTACCGGATTTATTCATATTTACAAGTCCGTCAACTTTCAGTAACTGTCTTAAAATTTTGGAAATCTCAAACGCACCGGAATATTTTAAGGATATTACTGTGGCAGCTTTAGGGAATACAACACGGGATTTTATTCTGGAAAATAAAGTTAACGTTAATATTATTCCGGATTCATTCACTATGAATTCACTCTCGGAAAAAATTGTTGAATACTACAAACCAGGGAAAACGGAGTAGATTGGTGACAAATATTAAAAACGATTTATTCTTACGCGCGTGCCGGAGAAAGCCGGTTGAAAGAACACCGATATGGATAATGCGGCAGGCAGGAAGATATCTTCCTGAATACAGAGCCGTGAGAGAAAAATCTGATTTTCTCACCATGTGCAAAACTCCTGAACTTGCCGCTGAAGTTACAATTCAACCCATAGATATTATTCAAACCGACGCAGCGATTTTATTCTCGGATATTTTAGTTATTCCAGAAGCGATGGGAATGCATCTTATCATGCATGAAGGAAAGGGACCCGTATTTCCCAAACCAATAAGATCTGAAACCGACGCCGCTGAATTAAAAAATATTGATCCTTACAAAAACCTGAAATATGTTCTCGATGCTGTTAAACTTACCAAACGTGAATTAAACGGGCGGGTTCCCTTAATCGGATTTTCTGGTTCTCCCTGGACATTATTAACATACATGGTTGAAGGCGGAGGAAGTAAAAATTTTTCCAAAGTTAAAGAACTCGTTTACAACAATCCGGAGTTAGCCCATTCCCTTCTCGAAAAAATTTCTGTTTGCGTAACTGATTATCTGAATGCGAAATTAGAGACCGGTGTAGATGCTGTTCAGATTTTCGATACATGGGGCGGCATCTTAACGCAGAATACTTTCCTTGAATTTTCACTTCATTACATTGAGAAAATAATTTCAGAACTGAGAAGAAATAACGACCAACCGGTTATTGTTTTCGCCAAAGGTGTTCATCACAGCCTTGATAAACTTGCTTCATCCGGGGCTGATGTTCTTGGCTTGGATTGGACAATGAACCTTGGTGAGGCGAGAAAACTCGTCGGGGATAAAGTCGCTCTTCAGGGAAATCTTGATCCGACGGTTTTATACGCGAATCAGAATACAATTAAAACAGAAGTGAAAAATACTTTAGCTTCTTATGGCAATGGATCCGGGCATATTTTTAATCTTGGGCATGGTATATTACCTGACATAAATCCCGAAAATGCCAAAGCGCTGGTAAACTTTGTTAAAGAAGAGAGTGTTAATTATCATAAGTAAACCGGACAGAAAATGTTTTCTATAGATTTAGATTTAGTAAAAAAATACGACAAAGCGGGTCCTCGTTATACGAGTTATCCTCCGGCGCCGCATTTTAATGAATCGTTCACTCATGAAAATTATCTTGACGAAATTATTAAGTCCAATAATTCTCAAACTAAACCTGACTTGTCACTTTATTTTCATATTCCATTCTGCGATACGCTTTGTTATTTCTGCGGCTGTAATATGATTGTAACACGTAATCGTGAAAGAATTTCAAAATATCTGAGTAATGTAAAAAATGAAATCGATTTGCTCAGGCAATACATCTCACCTGAACGAAAAGTTGCGCAACTTCACTGGGGCGGCGGAACACCCACTCACCTTTTCCCTGATGAAATAAGAGAACTAATTAATTATATCAAGAGTAATTTCGATTTCAGAAATAACTCGGAAAACGGATGTGAAATCGATCCCCGCGAATTAACAAAAGATCATCTTATCGCGCTTCGCAAGGGAGGATTCAATCGAATAAGTATGGGAGTTCAGGATTTTAACGAGCAGGTACAAAAAGCCGTGAACAGAATTCAACCTGAAGAAATGACACGTCAGGTTGTTGATTGGGTGCGCGAACTAAGTTTCGATTCCATAAATCTTGATCTTATTTACGGACTTCCTTTTCAATCAACTGATAGTTTTGCAAAAACTGTGGATGCAATTATTAATATTTCACCTGACAGAATTGCCGTTTTTAATTACGCTCATGTTCCGTGGATGAAAAAACATATGGCGCTAATCAGAGAAGACGACTTACCGGCTCCGGAAGAAAAACTTAATATCCTTAAAATGACAGTAGAGAAACTAACAAAGGCCGGTTATGTTTTTATCGGGATGGATCATTTTGCAAAACCAGAAGATGAATTATCTGTAGCCTTTCGCGAGAAAAAACTTTACAGGAATTTTCAGGGTTACAGCACAAACGCTGGTACTGATCTGTATGCTATGGGAATAACAAGCATTAGTCAAATAGGAAGAGTATACGCCCAAAATCATAAAAATGAAAAAGAATATTATCAGGCTTTGGATGAAGGTAACTTGCCCGTCGTGCGAGGTTATTATCTGTCTGATGACGATATTCTTCGTAAAGATGTTATCATGAAAATTATGTGTGATTTTGAATTAAACTTCACAACAATTGAAAATAAATACGGAATTAATTTTTCAACATATTTTGCTTACGGTCTCGAAAATATTAAACAGCTTGAGAATGACGGACTGTTAATTCAGAATTCAAATGGATTTACTATTACCGAGATGGGCAGATTATTAGTAAGAAATATTGCCATGAATTTTGACGGCTACATCGAAAGAAAAACGGATGCAGGTAAATATTCGCGTACAGTATAGTTTTCAGATAGAGAAATCAAATGGATAAAATTGCCGTTGTACTTTTTAATCTAGGAGGTCCCGATTCGCTGGAAGCAATCGAACCGTTTTTATATAACCTCTTTCAGGATCGGGATATATTTAAAATCCCTTTCGGACAAAAATTATTCGCTAAAATAATTTCACGTAGACGTGCGCCAAAAGTGAGGGAAGAATATAAACTTATTGGCGGTAAATCTCCGATTAATGAATGGACGGAAAAACAACGCGTTCTGTTATCCGAAAAACTTAAATCCGGTCTGAATAATTTCGACTTCGATGTTTTTGTAGCCATGAGATACTGGCATCCGCTGACAGATGAAACTATTAAATGCATCGAAAAAAATGATTATGAAAAAATAATCCTGCTTCCTCTTTATCCTCATTATTCAATTTCGACTACAGGTTCTTCGTTTAATGAATGGAAGAGGCACTATCGTAATTCAGAGAAAAAACTTATTTACATCAACAACTATTTTAATCATCCTTCCTATATCAAAGCAATAAATCAACGTATTGATGAAACGCTGTTAAGATTCCCCGCTGAAGTTCGCGATAAAATTCAGCTTGTTTTCAGCGCTCATGGAACTCCTATGAGTATGGTTCGCGGCGGTGATCCTTACAGTCATCATATAAAAGAAACCGTTAATCTTGTGATGAAAGAGAGAAATAATTCTCATGAGTCTCATTTATGTTTTCAAAGTAAAGTCGGTCCGGTTAAATGGCTTGAACCCGGAACCGATAAAATGATTGAACATCTTGCCGCTGAAGGGAAAAAACATTTACTCATAATTCCCATAAGTTTCGTTTCTGATCATGTGGAAACTTTATTCGAACTTGATATTGAATACAGGCATGTTGCCGAAAAAGTAAAAATTGAGAATTACATTGTCATGCAGGGTTTGAATGATTCCGAATTATTTATAAAATTATTGTATGAATTAATCAGAGAAAAACTTGGATAAAACAAAGGAAAGAAAAATCAGAATTGCCATATTAGGCGCCGGTATATCGGGGTTATCAATTGCTCATCAATTAATAAAAAACGAGAATTATGACGTAACCGTTTATGAACAGACTTCAGAACCCGGCGGTTCGATGCGCACAAAAAAATATGGTGACCATCTAGTTGACTTTGGTCCTAACAGCGGACTTGATACAACACCTCTCATCCGAGAAATGGCTGAAGCTGTCGGGTTGGGCGATGAAATGATTTATGCCAACCAGAAGGCAAACAAAAGGTACATTCTTCGGGATAACAAATTACACGCACTTCCCACAAGTCCGATTGACTTTATCAGATCATCACTATTTACTTTGAAAGGAAAGCTCAGGCTTTTTGCCGA
>CAZEXO010000035.1:0-24940 GCA_964516545.1 uncultured Melioribacteraceae bacterium | reverse complement strand
TCAGAGAATGATATTCTCGATTATTACCAGAATGAACTATCATACCTGAGAAAACAGGGAGCGGATTTTGCGAAAAAATTTCCGAAGATTGCCGCTCGTCTTGATCTTGGTACTGATGAAAGTCCCGATCCTCACATCGAACGACTAATCGAATCGTTCGCTTTTCTGACGGCCCGGATTCAAAAAAATATCGATAATGAATTTCCTGAGTTATCAACATCATTACTCAGCAACATTAACCCGCAGCTTCTTAATCCCATTCCTTCAATGAGCATCGCGCATGTTAATGTTGAAAACACTGACCTCCCCGCGTTTCCATTGAAATTACCGAGACATCATCCCGTTGCGGCTTACACAAATCTTGGGCACAGATGCAGATTCAGAACATGTTACCCCATTGAATTATGGCCGCTCAAAGTTGATTTCGCGGGAATCGGATCGACAGGCGAATATCCGTTTCTTCAGGAACCTCAGGAGAAACCTATTCTTCATCTGCGAATCAGACGGACTGCAAAAGTGGAACTGAATAAACTTGATGTTCATAAACTCAGATTTCATATTAATTCCGACAGGCTTCTTCTGAATAATCTTTATGAATTGCTTTTCTGTAATCTGAAGGAAATAATCATGCTGCCTGATTTAATCGGACACTCTATTCCTTCGGAGAAAAAAAGAAAACTTAAAATTCATCCGGTTGGATTCGAACCTTCGGAAGCGGCATTGCCATATCCGGAAAATGTGAATAATGCTTATCGGCTTATTCAGGAATATTTTACCTTCCCTGAAAAGTTTATGTTCTTTGATCTTTCGCAAATTAATCTTAGTGATTGTACAGACTATTTCGATATCTTATTCATTTTTGATAGTTACTTTGAACGGGAGATAAACATCTCCGGGGAAAATTTTTTACTTGGCTGTTCGCCAGTAATTAATTTATTCACAAAACTATCTGAACCAATCCGTACAAATTATTATAATCATGAATACAGAATAAATCCCGATAGTCAGCGCGAACATATTACCGAGATTCATTCCATTGAATCAGTCTCACCTGCAAGCGCTCAAAAAGATATTCCTGAATTCATCGAACCATATTTCACTTTCAAACATCACTCACTCGAAAACAACAACGATGTTTATTGGTACGCGAAACGTTCTAAAACTACCAGACCGGGCTTTGCAGGAACTGACATGTTTTTATCTTTTGTTGATATAAATTTCGCACCGAAGTCCATTGAATTAAAAACTCTCTACGCAAAATTGCTCTGCACCAACAGACATCTTGCCGGTAGTTTACCACAAGGTACCTGGTTGCAATCTGAAGAAAATTATTCTAATCTTGAGATAAGCATTCTTAGAAAACCAACACAACAAATTACCGCTCCTGAAGGAAAACAATTGTGGCGATTACTATCATCATTAACGCTAAACTATCTTTCACTGAATTCCTCAAACGAAAGCTTGCATGCTCTGAAAGAAATTCTATCACTTTATAACTTTGACGACTCTCCGGGAAATAAACAACAGATTGACGGAATTACAACCATGAAAACTCGTGCGGCGATTACTCGGCTCGGCAGTGAAAATTGGCGGGGATTCTGCCGCGGTATTGAAATTATTCTTGACTATGATCTTGAATATTACGCGGGCAATAGCGCGTTTCTTTTTGCGTCGGTGTTGAATTACTTTTTTCCTTTGTACGCGTCAATAAATTCTTTCACGCAATTAACAGCACGTAAAAAAAATGAAGGTGGCAGAATCTGGAAAACATGGCCTCCGCGCTCGGGGAATCGGCAGATTCTTTAGAGTCGGCGTTAATCGAACAATCTTATAAATTTGATTTTTATCAGGCGGTTAAACTGCTTGAGAAAATGTATCTTGTTGCTCAAAAAGAAGTGGGTAACGACCCGGATAAAATTGTTCATTCCGAAAATTTTTTACGCCACGGCGGTGCGGTTAAATTCAAATCGAATGTTGATCCGGCATTCCCGGCCAGCAGCATCGACAAAATCACTTTCCCTTATCATCATGGTGATTCTTTCGAAATGTCGGTTAATTTTCTCGGGCTTGCGGGTTTATCTGGGCCTCTACCAGCTCATTATACTCAGTGGATTCTCGACTTGGAAAAAGAGAATCCGAAAAATACAGCCTTTCGTGATTTCCTGGATATCTTCAACAACAAATTAATTTATCTGATGTACCGCATCAGAAGAAAATACAGAATCGGTTTTGATGCGCGTCGTCCCGAAGAAACAGTTGTAGCAAAATATATATTATCACTTATCGGACTCGGTACTGAAGGGACAAAAAAAAGATTAAGTATTAATGACACCTCTCTACTGCGATATACTTCATTACTCGCGCATAAAAATCATTCTGTTGCAGGGTTTGAATTTATTCTTTCAGATTATTTCAGGATTCCCGTAAAAATAGAATCATTCATCGGTAAGTGGAGAGAGATACCTAATTATCAACTTTCATTGATCGGTAGTAAAGGTCAGAATAATATTCTCGGACAGAATATTACTCTTGGTTACAGAAACTGGGATCAGGCTGCTAAATTTAACGTAAGGGTAGGACCTTTAACCGGTGAACAATTTTACAAATTTCTTCCCCTGAAAGGATCAGATCAATTCAAACCATTACTCGAGCTGACAAGATATTATGCAGGTGCCGATTTTGATTTTGATTTCACTTTTATAGTTAGAGCCTCTGATTTACATGCCACAACATTAGGCGATGAACGACAATGTAAACTTGGATGGACAACATGGATTCCCCCGAAAAAAGGAAGCATTTTTGATTGCGAATATCTCCTTTTTGTTGAAGCTGATAATTCAGTAAAAATGGAGAGTGAAAACGGAGAACGTTTGCGATTAGGATGGACGGTTTGGGTTCCCGATGAAGAACAAAAACTTGAATACATCGAAGTAAGAATCAGCAGGAATTAATTTTGAGCGATGAAAAAGTATATCTTTATGTAAAAACTCCTCTTGACGGCGGTGAGAGAAAATTCACTTTAATCAATATTGACGGGCACGAGGAGATCAGCGGATTGTTCTCTTACACACTTGCTCTCAGCTCTGATGACTGCTCAATCAGTTTCAGCGGAATACTTGGAAAAAAGGTAACCGTGACGATTGAATCATACAATCAATCAAAACGATATATAAACGGCGTGGTAACAAGATTTATTCAGGGTGGAAATGATTTTAAGCATACAACTTATTACATGGAAATAAAACCATGGTTGTGGGAACTGACTTTAACCTCCGACTCAAGAATTTTTCAGAACAAATCCGTTCCTGACATTATAAAATTAATTTTCCAGGAAAACGGATATACTGACTTTTCCGATAAACTAACCGGTTCATACGCTGAACGAATTTATTGCGTTCAATACCAGGAAACTGCTTTTGATTTTATTTCGAGACTTATGGAAGATGAAGGAATATTTTATTTTTTCGAACACACGGAATCGATGCACACACTTGTGCTTGCTGATGATAATGACAACTTTGCAGATTGTCCGGGAAATGCAAACGTGAAGATGAAATTATCTTCAGCTGTTCATGATGATAAAGTTGAAGTCATTAGTTACGAAGAACAATTAACGACAAATCAATACGCGGTTGAGGATTTTAATTTTGAAACCCCCGAAACTGATTTACAGGTAACAACCAGTTCGGGCGATAAAAAATATAGAAGATATGAGTATCCGGCAGGATATATTCAAAAAGATAAAGGTGATCCGATTTCAAAAAGAAGATTGGAATCATTTGAACAACCAAAGAAAATCGTAACAGGAAACTCATTCTGCAGATCATTTTTAGCGGGATATAAATTTACTCTTTCTGATCATGAAAGATCAGATCTAAATACATCATTTGTTTTAAAAGCATTATCCTTGAATTGTAATCAAAGAAGTTATAAAAATGCATTCGAAGCTTTCCCGGCTGACTCTCCTTTTAAATCATCAATGAAAACAAAAAAACCCAGAATTTACGGTAGCCAAACAGCTTTGGTTGTAGGTAAAAGCGGCGAAGAAATCTGGACTGATAAATACGGACGAATTAAAGTTCAATTCCATTGGGATCAATTGGGCAAGAATGATGAGAACAGCAGTTGCTGGATACGAGTGGCTCAAACCTGGGCTGGTAAAAGCTGGGGCGCATGGTTTATTCCAAGAATCGGGATGGAAGTTGTTGTGAACTTTCTTGAGGGAGATCCTGATCAACCAATGGTTACAGGATGTGTTTACAACGCAACACAGACACTTCCTTATGCGCTTCCTGCAAATCAAAATATTAGTACCATACTTTCTCGATCAACCAAACAGGGTTCGGCGGGGAATGAAATTAAATTCGACGATACAAAAGACAGCGAACTTTTTTATATGCACGCTCAAAAAGATATGAAGATTGAAGTTGAGAATGAGAGAACCACAACAATAAAAGAAAGTAACGAAACTTTAACTGTTCAAAAAGGTGACCGAACAATAAAAGTAGAAAAAGGGAAAGAATTACACGAGGTAAAAGATACGCGCACAGTTAAGGTTGAGGGGGATGAAACTCATAATAACGAGAAAAAATTCACACACAATGTCAAAGGCGATTACACTCTGAATGTTGATGGAAATTTAACAATTACTGTGAAGGGTTCTATAAGTGTTAAGTCGGATAAAGATATTTCGATGAAAGCTGGTACTTCATTTGCCGCTGAATCAGGGACTGATTTTAAAACAACAGCGGGAACAAGTATGGATAACAAAGCATCAGTTTCAATGACAAACGACGGCGGTGCACAAATAACCTGCAAAGCATCTGCCATGGCAAAAATTGACGGCGGCGGAATGCTCGAAGCTAAAGGTGGAATTATTAAACTCAACTAAAACAAAATCTGTGTGAATCTGTGGTTCCAGCTTTAAAGATAAACCACAGATAACACAAATTAACACAGAAAAAAATCCGTGAAAATCTGTGAAATAATCTGTGTGAATCGGTGGTTAAAAAAATGAATCAAAATAATCCTACTCCTCAGGAAATAATAACTCACAACGAAGAAAAAACCATCTTCAACAAAGTTTTTCTTATGAACGGTTTACCGGAAGGCGAAGCTGTCACCTACAAATCCAGCGGCGAGTTAATCCAGAAAATGAATTACAAAAACGGCTTGCTGGAAGGCGATTTGTTTTACTACGAAAACGCGAAAGTAAAAGCAAAGATACCTTTCAAAAATAACCTTCAGCATGGCGAAGCTGTTTATTTTGACTCATCGGGAAATGAAATCGGTAAAGAAAATTACAAAGAAGGAAAACGCGAGGGGAAAAGTGAGTGGAAAGACAAAAACGGAAATAAACTTTTCACATCGATATATAAAGACGACAAACTGAATGGTGATCATGTTGAGTATCATCTCAACGGTAGAATAAAAAAACGAGAAATTTTTAGACTAAACAAATCAACCGGACAAGTTGATGAGTACAACAAACTCGGTATAAGAATTAACTTTTTAAAATCAATTTTGGGAAAGGTCAAATTATAATGGGACAACAGGTTAACATGGGCGCGATGTTACAATGCAGTTTCGGCGCGGCGCCAAGTACATTAACAATTCTTCCAACAAACAGAGTTTTGACAAGCACACCTGATGCTAACATAATGGATTATGTACCGATGTTAAATATTCTTCCGTTTGGTATGTGTTCATCACTCGCTAATCCAACAGTTGCTGCAGCGACTTCAGCGGCAATGGGAGTATTGACGCCTATGCCATGTATTCCGGCAACAGCGGCGCCTTGGGTTCCCGGTTCGCCAACGGTTTTAATCGGCAATATGCCGGCACTCAATAACAGCAGTAAATGTATGTGTTCCTTTGCAGGAGTAATTCAGATCGTTAATCCCGGACAATTTACGGTTCAGGTTGCATAAGTGTCACTTCCATGTAAAACTAACATCATCATAAATGACAATGAATGAAACACGAGATAATCTAATGATTAAAAGTAGTTTCTACTGCTGTCTTTTATTTTTCATTTTGATTTTTGTTTCCTGTTCGCCGCTGGATAAGGATTATAATCCCCGAAATCTTAAAGATGATTTAACCGACATTGAAGAAATGGGAATTCCTCAATCGGATTTGATTTTGTTAGAAGGCTACCTCGAGACCCAGAAAATGAATAATTTAACTATCGATACGACTCTTAGTTATGAAGAATTACTTGAAAAAGCACGAACTGAAAAAATAACTCTTGAAGTGGAATGGTATAAAAATCATCTAACCAAAACTATACTTGAAAAAAAGAACCAGCAAACGCTTGATTCTCTGAACAGTTTTTTTTCGCTCACACTTCTTGACAAGTATGTAGATACTGATGCTTACAGAGATTACATTAATGTAATTCTCAATATCGAAAACAAAAGTAAAATAGAAATTAAGGGATTAAGAGGAACAATGAACTTTTATGATTTATTCGGTGATCTTATTAAAAAATCTGAATTAAAATGTGATGACCCGATACCACCCAAACAGTCTATTCAATTTACCTCAAGAATCGTTTTTAACGCTCTTCTGGAAACAGATATTGTACTGATGGAAAAAGACAAAACAAAATTTTATTTAGTTTTCAAACCGACTACAATACTACTCGCAAACGGACAGACCATTTCCCTGTAAGAATAATAAAAAATAATTGAACGTAAAGTTGCATTTCTTACACTTGAAGCGAGCCCTCTGACAAAGAGGGTTTTTTGTTTTAAACCGTGTTATAAATTTCAGGTATAAAAAAGCCTCCCGGAGCGAGAGGCTAAAACAGAATGCTTATTTTTCCAAAAATTATGCAGGCTTAACTTCCTGAGCCTGAGGACCTTTGGGACCATCAGATACTGTGAATGTTACTTTTTGTCCTTCTTCAAGGGTTTTGTAACCGTCATTCTGAATTGCAGTAAAATGAACAAAAAGATCTTCTCCGCTTTCACGGGTAATAAAGCCGTAGCCTTTTGAACCGTTGAACCATTTTACGGTTCCATTTTCGCGCTCTGCCATAGCATTGCTTCCTTTGAGATTGTTATTATTACTAATTACCTGAACAGAGCGCCTGATACTAATGATACTTTTGTTACCAATGGTACAAACTGCTCTGATTCTTACCAATAAAAAAGGGACTTATCAGCCAACCGATAAGTCCCTTTCGCTCCACGAGTAGGGCTCGAACCTACAACCCTGCGGTTAACAGCCGCATGCTCTACCATTGAGCTATCGTGGAATATTTTTGTACTCAAAAAAGTTGAACCGAAACCTAAAGAAGAATGAGTAATTTGTCAAGAATTAATTTCATTTCCCCTTTAGTCAGTACATTCATTAAATCAAAGACGAATAAATATATTGAGAATTTTCGGGTTAGTCAAAAAAATAAATATATTTAGGTGTTATAAAATAGTTATCAATGATTACAATATTATTAAGGAAAATTAAGGTGTTAATGTGAAACTAAATAAAAAAATTACTCTAAAAGACGACTTCCCTCTCCCTTCACTTGAAGAATGGAAAACTCAGATCGAAACCGAGCTAAAGGGAAAACCTTTCGAAAAATTAAAAACTAAAACATACGAGGGAATTGAACTCCACCCGATTTATACAAATCATGATACAAAAGATTTGCAGCAATTAACCGAATTGCCCGGTAGCGGTTCATTCATTCGCGGAAGTAAAATTCAGGGTTATCTTCAAAATACCTGGGAGATTTGTCAGGAATTAAATTACGGTTTAGCTGAAGAATTTAACGAGACTGTTAGAACTGATATCGCACGTGGACAAAACTCAGTATCATTATTATTGGATGATGCCACAAAGCTCGGTCTTGATGCCGATTACGCGAATCCTGAACAAGTAGGTAATACCGGACTTTCAATCTCGGCTATCAATTCTGTTTCAAAAGCTCTCGAAGGAATTGATTTGACAAAAATTCCTGTTCACATTAATGCAGGATTCTCTGCTTTGCCAATGACGATGATTTATTTCGCGTTTCTTAAAAAACTTAAAATCAATCTCAAAACAATCAACGGAAGCTTAACAGCCGATCCTCTGGCCTATCTTGCTGAGTACGGTGTAATACCTGTTTCAATTGACTTCGCTTTTAATAAAATGAAATACGTTGTTGAATGGGTATCCAAGAATAGCCCGCAGATCAAAACAATTGGAATAAGCGGTTTACCTTATCACAATTCCGGGGCAAGTGCAGTTCATGAACTTGCCTTCGTTTTAAGTACAGCAACCGAATATCTGTCCCAATTAATCGATCGTGGAGTTGATGCTAACACGATTGCCAAAAATATGCGATTCACTTTCGGAGTGGGTTCGTTTTACTTTATGGAAATTGCCAAACTGCGCGCTGCAAGATTGTTGTGGTCCAAAATAACCGAAGAATATGGCGTTACTTCTGAAAACAGAAAAATGAATATTCATGCGAGAACTTCTTCTTACAACCAGACGGTTTACGATCCTTACGTTAATATGCTGCGAACAACAACCGAAGCTTTTTCAGCAATCGTCGGAGGAATTGACAGTCTCTCTACAAATCAATTCGACGAGAGATTCGGAACCGCCGATGACTTTTCAAGAAGACTTGCGCGCAACACTCAGATAATTTTGAATGAGGAATCACATCTTAACCAAATAATTGATCCTGCGGGCGGATCATTCTATGTTGAAAAACTAACAAATGATGTGGCGCAAAAAACCTGGGAATTGTTCAAAGTGATTGAATCAAAAGGGGGAATGTTAAAAGCTCTTGTTGAAGGATTTCCCCAGAGCGAAATTGAAAAAACGGCTGATCAGAGAAAAGCAGACCTGCTGAAACGTAAAAGCATTCTTGTCGGCACGAACATGTACGTGAATACAAAAGAAGTAAAACTTAATTCAAAATTTCCTGATACCCGTGCAATCTATGAAAAACGAAAAGAGTACTTACAAAAATTCCGCGTTTCAGCAAACAACGAAGTAAACAAATCGATATTAAATAAATTGCAGGAACTTGTTGACGCGAAATCGCCCGACATGATTTCAACAGGAATTGATGCAATTCTTGAAGGTGCCACGATTGGTGAAATTTCCAAATCGGTGAGAGCCTCTGAAAATACCCCATTCAGAATAACTCCTGCAAAAATACATAAACTTGCCGCGCCATTTGAAGAGCTTCGCGACAAAGCTACAAGGTTTGAAAAAAGTACAGGCAACAAACCGAGAATATTTTTGGCAACTATGGGTTCGCTCAAGGATTACAAAGCCCGTGCGGATTTCTCACGCGGTTTTTTTGAGTCCGGCGGTTTTGAAATAATTTATCCAAACGGATTTAAGTCAACCGAAGAAGCTGTTGAAAAAGCCCTCAGTAGTAATGCAAACGCTGTGTGTATTTGTTCAAGCGATGATAATTATCCCGAATTAGTTCCGCCTATCGTAAAAGGAATTAAATCGAAAAATAAAAACTTACAGGTAATACTTGCAGGATATCCAAAAGAACAAATTGAATTACATAAAGCAAACGGAGTTGATGATTTTATTTTTCTTGGAGCGGACGTTGTTGCCATACTTTCAAACTTACTGAATAAGATAGGAGCTTAAGATTATGGGACGATTAGATTTTACAAAAATAAATTTAGATCTGAAATCAGAACAAAAAAGTTATAAAGACTGGGCAAATGAATTCAAGAAAAAAACCGGTCGCCATGTTGAAGAATTTATTTGGGAAACGATGGAAAAAATTTCCGTAAAACCTCTTTATACAGAAGATGATATTAAAAACTCGCAACATGTTGATTATCTATCCGGTCTTCCTCCCTTTCTGCGTGGACCTTATTGTTCAATGTATGTTGAGCGCCCCTGGACTGTAAGACAATATGCAGGCTTTTCAACGGCGGAAGAGAGCAATGCTTTTTACAGAAGGAATCTCGCTCAGGGACAAATGGGACTTTCGGTAGCTTTTGATCTTGCAACTCATCGCGGTTATGATTCTGATCATCATCGCGTAATTGGCGATGTTGGTAAAGCGGGCGTGGCTATTGATTCCATTGAAGATATGAAAATTCTTTTCGATCAGATTCCGCTCGATCGAATGTCAGTTTCAATGACCATGAACGGAGCTGTTCTTCCAATATTATCGTTTTATATTGTCGCCGCTGAAGAACAAGGAGTTAAGCATGAACAGCTCACCGGCACCATCCAAAATGATATTTTAAAAGAATACATGGTGAGAAACACTTACATTTATCCTCCGGAAATGTCAATGAAAATTATTGCCGACATTTTCAAATTCACTGCTCAGAATATGCCAAAGTTTAACAGCATAAGTATTTCCGGTTACCACATGCAGGAAGCAGGCGCGACAGCAGACCTCGAAATGGCTTACACTCTTGCCGACGGACTTGAGTATGTGCGAACAGGAATTAATGCCGGGATGGAAATTGATACTTTTGCGCCGCGTCTTTCTTTCTTTTGGGCTGAAGGGATGAACTATTTTATGGAAGTTGCCAAACTAAGAGCAGCTCGTGTAATCTGGGCAAAATTAATCAAACAATTCAATCCCAAAAATCCGAAATCAATGTCACTCAGAACTCACTCGCAAACATCGGGGTGGAGTTTAACCGAACAGGATCCTTTCAACAATGTGGTGAGAACATGTATTGAAGCTATGTCAGCGGCGTTGGGACATACTCAGTCGCTCCACACAAACGCGCTTGACGAGGCGATTGCTCTGCCGACCGATTTCTCGGCACGTATCGCTCGTAACACACAACTTTATTTACAGGACGAAACATACATCACCAAAGTAATTGATCCGTGGGGCGGTTCTTATTATGTTGAAGCGCTCACTGATGCGCTTATTAAAAAAGGATGGGAACACATTCTCGAAGTGGAATCTTACGGTGGAATGACAAAAGCGATTGAACAGGGAATTCCCAAGATGCGTATTGAAGAAGCTTCAGCGCGTCGTCAGGCTCGCATTGATTCGGGACAGGAAACAATTGTTGGCGTTAATAAATATCAACTGGAAAAAGAAGACCCCATTGAAATTCTGGACATTGACAACACAGCCGTTCGCCTTTCGCAGATCAAACGTTTGAATGAAGTGAAAGCAAAACGTGATCAGAAAAATGTTAATGAATGTTTGGAGGCACTTACAAAATGCGCCGCGACTGGCGAAGGTAATTTACTTGAGTTATCGGTAAAAGCAGCGCGCGCAAGAGCAACCCTTGGTGAAATTTCCGATGCAATTGAAAAAATAAGCGGGAGATATCAGGCCGTGACAAGAACAATATCAGGTATTTACAGCAGTGAATACAACCAAAGTGAAGATGACCTTGTAAAAAAAGTCCGCGAAATGACTGATAAATTTGCTGAAGAAGAAGGTCGTCGTCCGCGAATCATGGTTGCAAAAATGGGTCAGGACGGGCACGACCGCGGCGCTAAAGTTGTAGCAACTGCATACGCCGATATGGGGTTTGATGTTGACGTTGGTCCTCTATTCCAAACTCCTGAAGAAACAGCTAAACAAGCAGTTGAAAATGATGTTCATGTTGTTGGAATGAGTTCACTGGCAGCAGGGCACAAAACTTTACTTCCACAGCTTGTTGAAGAATTAAAAAAACTCGGACGCGAAGACATTATTGTAATTTGCGGCGGAGTAATTCCAACACAGGATTATGAATTTTTGTATGAGCATGGAGCTTCGGCAATTTTCGGACCCGGCACGAAAATTCCCGTAGCCGCGCTGAAAATCATGGAAGAAATTAATCGCAGATTTACAAGCTGAATTTAACCAGTCAAGGCGGAATAAAATCCGCCTTTTTTATTTCCAACAAGCGGAGTATAAATGAAAAAATATATTTGTTTGTTTTTTATCGCGCTGTTAACTTTTCCATCATTCGCGCAAAAAAGAGCATTTGAATTAGATGACATCTACAAAATAAAAAGTGTTTCTGCGCCTGTTCTTTCTAACAGCGGTAAAAGAATAGCTTTTACCATAACATCCTACAATTTGAAAGAATCATCATCAATTACAAAAATATTTACCTGCAATTCCGATGGCAGCGATCTTCTGCAGTTTACGGATGATTCACTCTCGTATAATAATCCAATATGGTGCCCTGAAAATATGGGATTATTTTACCTCTCCTACAACGGTGAGAATTCGCAAATTCTTTTCAGAAAATTTAATAGTGAAAAAGTTGACACGATTGCTGAATCTTATCTTAGCATCGAATCACCGAAACTTTCTCCCGATGGAAAATATTTTCTCTTCACTACAAAAGTATTTCCTGAATGCGGAATTGATATTGAATGTAATAGAAAAATTCAGAAGGCAATGGATGAAGGTCCGGTTCAGGCGCACCTTGCGGACAGCCTTTTTGTTCGCCACTGGACTGAATATGAAGACGGGCAATATTCTCATGTACTGCTTTATGATATCCAAAATAAAACTTATAAAGACTTAACTCCCGGATATTTTCATTCACCAACTTTTTCACCAGGCGGAAATGACGATTATGAATTCTCCCCCGATTCGAAACATGTTGTTTTCTCTTCCAAGAGAGTTCATGATCCAGAGTCATCTACTAATTCGGATGTATGGATTGTTTCAATTGACGGCTCCGGACTGAAAAATATTTCGGAAGAAAATAAAGCATATGACGGTTACGGAAAATTTTCACCTGATGGCAAATATATTGCATACAAACATCAGCATATCCCCGGCTATGAATCAGACATGTGGGATATATCGATTTATAAAATAACGACCGGTGAAAAAAAATTACTTACCAAAAAAGTTGATAACTGGGTAAACGGCTTTCAGTGGTCCGAAGATTCCAAATTTCTTTATATCGATATAGATGAAAAAGGTTACAATCCATTATTGAAAGTAAATATCGAATCGGGAGAAATTGAAAGACTACTCGAACATACAAGTCTGAATGGCTGGACAGTCAACAAGGCTGATTCGAAAGTGTTTTATAATTATTCGAAAGTCGATAAACCCGGCGACATTGCCGTTTACGATTTAACAACAAAGATGTCGAAAGAAATTACAACTATAAATTCAGAAATAACCGATGAAGTTGATTTCCAGCCTGTTGAATCGCTTTGGATTGAAGGCGCTGAGGGAAAACAAATTCAGGTTTTTGTTGTTAAGCCGTTCGGTTTTGACCCGACTAAAAAATACCCGTTGATAATAAACGTTCACGGAGGGCCGCAAATGATGTGGCGTGATGCTTACCGCGCTCATTGGCAATTATTCCCGGGTTACGGATATATAATTGCCTTTCCGAACGCTCATGGTTCGACAGGTTATGGTCAGGATTTCACTCTTGATATTTCCAAAGGATGGGACGGAAATGTATTTACCGATATCATGAAAATTACCGATTACTTCGAAACGCTTCTTTACATTGATAAAGAAAAGATCGGCGCGATGGGCTGGTCTTATGGCGGGTATTTTATGAATCTTCTTCAGGCAAAAACAAAACGTTACAAATGTCTTGTCTCAATGATGGGACTTTACGATCTCGAACAATTCTTTCTTGAGACCGAAGAGTTATGGTTTCCAAAATTTGACCTTGGCGGGAACCCTTGGGAGAATCCAGATTTATATAAAAAACAATCGCCCGGAAATTACGTGAATAATTTTTCAACGCCGACCTTAATAATTACCGGAGAACGTGACTACAGAGTTTCTTACACTCAAAGTCTGCGATATTTTACCGCGCTTCAGGAAAAAGGAATCGATTCGCGGTTAATCATTTTTGATAATGACGGTCACTGGCCGAGTCATCTGAAATCTATGCCCTTGTATTACAATGCTCATCTGGAATGGTTTAATAAATATCTCGACGGTAAACCTGCGCCTTACGATTCCAAAAAGATGGTGAGAAATTTAGCTTATTAATACTCTGTCAAACAGACTATCAGCCTTTCCAAAAATTTATTCGCAGGACGAATTACCAATTCGTCCTGCGAATTTTCATCATTTTACCAACATCAAACCCGATTACCCTGACTCTGTTACAAAATCTTTCCTATTTTACCCTGACTTTGTTACAAATATCATCATTTTTACCTTGACTTTGTTACAAAATACCTTAAAATTTACCCTGACTTTGTTACAGGATTAATATGTTTACACGAAAACCACTACAAAAACTTCAAAATTGGCGGAATTCTTCCCATAGAAAACCTTTGATATTACGGGGTGCTCGGCAAGTTGGAAAAACCACTTTAGTAAATATGTTTGCAAAAAGTTTTGACCAATACATTTACCTTAATCTGGATTTGCTCTCCGACAGAAAAATATTTGACGAAAACGAAGATTTCGATACTCTGATAAAAGCTATTTTTTTTCTTAAAAATGCCAATGAAAGTTCAAGCCAAACTTTAATTTTTATAGACGAGATACAAAATTCACCGAAAGCTGTTTCGGCATTGCGCTATTTTTATGAAAAAAGACCTGACCTGTTTGTAATAGCCGCCGGGTCCTTACTTGAATCGCTTCTGAATTTACAGATAAGTTTTCCCGTTGGAAGAGTGGAATTCATGACAATCCGTCCGCTTACTTTTGAAGAGTTTTTAATAGCCTCAGAAAACAAAAATCTTGTGGAAGCGTATAACAGCATCCCCTTTTTTGAATACGCTTATGATAAACTCAATGAATATTTCAAAACGTATTTGCTAATAGGAGGAATGCCTGAAGTAGTTGACAACTATATTAAAAATAATGATCTCAATAAAATCAAATCGATTATAAGCAATCTTGTTATTGCCTATAAAGATGATGTTGAAAAATATGCAGAAACCCAAAGCAGTAAAGCAATAACAAGACATATTATTGATAATTCCTTTTTTTATGCCGGTGAAAAGATTACTTTCCAGGGATTTGGAAATTCTAATTACAGGTCAAGGGAAGTTGGTGAATCTTTCAGGATGCTCGAAAAAACCATGCTTCTGAAATTGATCTATCCTGTTCAGGGATTTGGATTTCCCGTAATACCGGATAAAAGGAAAAAGCCAAGATTGCAGGTCCTCGATACAGGACTGGTTAATTATTTATCGGGTATTGAAAGGGAAATTTTTCAACAGAAAGATATACTTGATACATATAAGGGAAGAATTGCCGAGCATATTGTTGGACAGGAATTGCTGACTCTTGAAATAAATCCGGATTACACGCTTAATTTCTGGCTGCGTGACAAAAAGCAATCAAGTGCAGAACTGGATTACCTTTTACCTTTTGAAAATAAGTTATATCCCATAGAAGTTAAATCGGGGAGTGCAGGAAAACTAAAATCACTTAATTTCTTTATGGAAAATTCTGACTCCGACCTTGCCGTCAGATTTTACTCCGGTAAATTGGCCGTTGATAATTTATTTACTTCAACCGGCAAGGGATTCAGACTTATTAATTTGCCTATGTTCCTTACGGGTAAGATAAAGGAATATATTCTTTGGAGTGTAAATCAGAAATTAGGCTCGTAAAATAAACACGGGGGGACAGTAATATTTTGATGTCTTTGTAAAGCTTGAACAGTATTAACTTTCTGAAGAAAGAACAACAACACCCGCAACTACAACCCCTGCCTGATGTCATGCTTAGACTAAACAATCAAGAAAAATAATCCCTGCTTGAATGGGAAGGAATAACAACACACTTTACTGAACAAATTATAATAATTCTCTTTTAAGCTAGAACAAATTTTTCAAAACATTATATCTATCATAGTTATAATTACCTTCATTATTGAAAGCAGATTTATTGTAAATTCTTCTCTGTGTTTTATTTTCCCCTATACTATAAACTATGCCATCATTATTATCAATTAATTCAATTTCCGAAAATAAATTCCACTCGACTAACTGATCCCTATATTCTCTGTTGTGTCGTTTTGAATTATCTGTAAGTAGCCGGAATTTTTCTAAAAAAGCTGTCGTAGAAATTGTATTAATAATATCCAGAATATCTTGCATCGTATTTTGCTGACCGGAAAGCATATCCCATAACTCACCAGCGACTAATGTTTCATCTGGTGCAAAATATTTTGTCATATTAATAATTGAATCTAGAAAACGCGTTTTATTATGACTTGTTACAGATTCAGATGTAGGATCAACTGTCGGGTCAAAAGGGAATCCAATAAAAAAGAATATTTGTTTACCTGGAAATAACCTATACAAAGCTGCTTTACCTTCTAGAATCTTTTCTTTCTCACCCTGCATTTGACCTGAATTTGGTTTAACAGTTTTTAATTCAATTGCTGTAACAGAGTTAATGTCTTCAAAAAATACATCAGCGGAAAAGTCAATAGCGCTAACAAAAGGTGATTTATAATTCTTGAAGATAAGTGCGTTCTCATTTAGAAGATCGGGGGCAGTTGTTTTTGTACTTAGATTAGTGATAAGTCGATTAATATTTTCCTTCTGCGTCTGCGTGATTTGAAGATTACCTAATTTTCTTGAGGTGTATTCCCGTTTTTCACCGCCACATAAATGATGTGCAACATGTTCAAAAAAAGATTGCCCAAGAGTAGTATTTAATCCCTGAAGCCAACTGCTTAAGCTGATAAAAAAAGGCGTATCAGTAACCTTACCATTCAATTTATCTGCGAAAGCTTTCAAAAACGCTTCATGGAAAGGTGCGTTTCTATTACTGGAAGCATCTTCCGGAAAACTCTCGAATCTGGTTACTAAGGTCTTAATTACCTCGATAGATATTTTTTCTTTTTGACTGTTAGTTAGAGGCATTTTGCTGGTCTTTATATTTCTTAATCAATGTTTTTGTTTTAAGTGATGAATAAAAACCTTTTTTTTGAAATAAATAATCTTCATCACATAAAAAGTCATTTGTTTCTGTAAATATGCTTTTTGAACTCTCTAAATCTTTAAGACAGTCAACTTTTCTTTCAGTGTATAAAAGCCCTCTCTTCTCTAATTCAAGGTTGCATGCCATAAGAAGATGCATATCCATCGTTTTTGATTTGAGAATTATTTCAGAATTAATCACAAAGAAATTAAGCCAATAATATAATAAGGCACAGTAATAGTAGTCCTCAATATTATCACTATCTTTAAAAACTTTTTTACTCTTTTGATATTCTTCAATTAGTTTAATTGCATTACTTTTCATTCTATGAGGTTCTTCTAAAAATACTGAGATATATACTTTAGCCAGATTTTCTATATTAATTCTACTATATGGTGGATTAATTTGTGAATACTGCCCTCTCAATCGTTCAAAATAAATAGGTAAATTAGTTTGGACCCCAGAAAAATAGGTTTCGATTTTTTCGAAGTTCTCATTAAGTGATTGCAAATCTTTGTCAATTGAATTTTGATTATTTGCTGCAAAAATTATGTCCTTCTTCAATTCATTATCGGTTGTGGCAATTACTTTTGCCACAACTTCAACATCATCTATTTCTGTAGGATTTTCTCTGTATTTTTCAACTAAAATATGTGTTGTCTGGCATCCATTAATAATTCTAGGATATTTAAAAATAAAAACATCTTTTATAACGGGATGCCTTTCTATGGAATTACACATTATTGTAAGACCATTATTCAAAAAGGGGAAGTACAGCCTATTGGAATCATTATTTAATGTTTTTTTAATTTCTTGATTTACTGGTGTATCTTCAAGAAAACTTCTTACATTCTCTACAAAAAGTCTTTCTCTTAATTTCTCATCTTTTTTAGTTAGTATAAGTTTTTTGAGTTCACTAAACTTAATTGTTGCTAATAAGCTCATCTTAATGTTTTGTAGCTCGTCCAAAGGTGTGTTTTTATCTAATTTTAACTGCACCGAGTGGAATTTTGCTACATTGTCGTACTTTTCTTTGATTTCATCCTTTTGATGGAAAAAAATACTGTTTAGTATGAATTTACCTTCTAGTTCTCCTCAATTTGTAATTTTCTTTTTTTCTTCATCAATAAAGGGTTGACTCAATGTGTGAGCAGTATTACCAGATATGAAAAACAATGAAAGTCGGGGTGTATCTTCAAGTTTTTCGATTAAGTCACCTTCCTCATCCATTATTTTATAATAAATAGATGAAAATGGTTCTATTCTTGCTGAACCAGTTAGAAAATTCACCACTTCATCAACAAATGATTGAAATTTTTTTCCATCAAAACTTTTTTGAATTGTGGACTGAATAAAACCAAACTCCACTTTTAGTTTCTCATTTTCACCGATCTTTGATAAATCATTTTCTTCAGAAATGAGCCTATTATTTATTATAATTACAATACCATCAATTCCTGGGGATTTATTTGTAGAGACTGAAATAATATTTTCCAGCTCCTCCTCAAGTAAATTTGAAGCATAAGTATAATTCGCAAAGAGTTCGAAAACATCTTCCTCTTTTTGAGTACTTCTATTTAGCCCAAATCTTTCAGCGAATACTTTTATTTTTGCTCTCAGCCCATAATCTAGTCCTTGTTCCATCTCAATTCTCTTTTAAATGAAAGATAATTTCAGAATAGGCACCTTTAACTTTCTCTGTTCTATTTAATACCGGACGCTTATATTGATTAACAATCTTCATATCGGCACATTCAGCTATTTTAGGATAAAGATTGTATTTATCATTTGCGACTAAAAAAACATTATAATCATCGCATAAGAATTTTTTTGAATTTTTGAGAACACTACTAATGCCTTCAACATAACTTCGCTGTGCTTCTTTACCTTGTCCCTTAAATAATGGTCCAATTTCCAATTCATCATTTCTATCAAATCGAAACAAATCATAAGCATAAGCATGTTGCTCATGGTAGTCGATTAATCCCACATAAGGAGGTGAAGAAAAAATTCCACTGATCTTTTGTTTTTGTATTAACTCACAAAAGTCAGGTTTCTTTTCTTTTAGCACATTAAGAATATCTATATCTCTACTGTCACCTACTAAGCATTTTTGAAATGTATTTGTTCTTAATTTTTGGAATTCGGAAATTCTCTTTATTGTATCTTTATAATATCTGCCCCACCAATTTGCAATGGTAAATATCGGCTTACAAATTTTCCCATGCTTTCTACAATAATAAGTTGTGGTGATTGGTTCAACCAAAGTAGCTAAATCTGCATGAGTTGTCGCTCTGCATGAACGAATTGTACGGCTAAGTACAATGCTCAGAATAATCTTAGTCTTTTGGTTTTTTATTCCCTTTAGTTCATTAAATATAAATTCAATTTCATCACGTATTACCTGTATATACCATTTCCCTAAAAAAGATGATGTGTCTTTCTGGTGTATCTGAACATTAAATTCTTTCGTTAATTTTTCATAGATTTTAAGAAATTCATTCTCATGATGAAGTCCATAAGTGTTTTCATCTGTCTCATTATTTCTTACTTTATACCTGTAATCCGGTGAAGGGAAAAACTCATCATTATACTTTTTTAATTCTTCTAACAATCGATTTTCAAATTGCACATTGTTTTTGTGTTCCTGGAATGCATATAGTTTGTCGGTGATATTTTTCGCTTGTAAATAAATATCTGACAAATCATAGTTACCTATTTTGGCATTGCTAATAAGCGTATTGAATTCCGAAATATCTATACCAACAGCATGTAATCCAAGCTCATTGGCCTGAACAAGCGTTGTTCCACTTCCACAAAATGGATCGAGAACAATATCTCCCTGCTTAAAGAATATATCTTTTTTGAATTCATCTGTATGGTTATCTAAGAAATATTCGACCAGTTGTGGAATAAATTTTCCTTTATAGGGATGTAATCTATGAACGTGTTTTGTCGTTTCAGATTCTTTATATTCCGAAAATGATAGGTGCCAGTTTAGGTCATCCCCCAATTTTTCTTTCCATTTATCTGCCTTAGTCGAATGATGTATATCATAATATTCTATTAAATCTTTTTTTCTTACTGAAGGGTTGCCATTGTTTCCAACTTTGGGAATACGTCCATATTGTACTAAATAAGAAATATTTGAGACGGTTACATTTTTATTTATGTATTCACTAGCAAATGCACTTGCTTGTTTAAAGTCTAGAAGTTCACCAAACATTTTTATTCACAAATCCTTTAAAAATAATGTTAAAGATAACCTTATCATCACAGTTCGTCAATTTATTTATTACAGGAGGGACTACAAAAATTATCCGGGTCTTTCTTTATTGTGCCTTTCCAACTGAATTAATTCTTCTCATTTTTCTCTGGTATTTGATTCTATTGATTATTAATTAACAACCAAATAAATCAACTCGCAGTGAAAGCAAATTTTTCTAACCCTACTCTACCTCCGAGCAATTTAATCTCTTTCTAATTTCAAAAATGATGATGGTTACAAAACTACAATGATAAAAAAAGCCGGTCTGAATAATTCAGCCGGCTTTCTTTTTTCTAAAAAGCATATTATCTTTTTTCGTAGGCGGGGGGTTCAGGCATAGGATTTTCTGATGTTTTCAATTGTTCAAGAATAACTTCAATTGCTTTTTCAAGTTGCGGATCGCTACCTTTAGCCATTAAAGTGGGATTGTCATCAACTTCAATATCCGGGTCAACACCATGTCCTTCTTTGAACCATTTCCTGTCGGGATCATACATTCTGAAAGTAGGAATTGAGAAAAATCCGCCGTCAATCAATGTCGGAGCGCCTGTTATTCCTATTAATCCGCCCCATGTTCTCTTTCCAACGAGAGGTCCGAGATTTGATTTGCGGAAATAATCCGGGAATGCATCTCCGCCTGATCCGCTCCAGCCATTGATAAGCATTACTTTCGGACCAAATACAGCCGCTGATGGATGCCGCCAAGTTTTACCGTCTCTCACTGCCCAATACGCCAGGGGTTTTCTGTTGAGCATTTCAACAAATCTATCGGGGATTTGTCCGCCGCTGTTGAATCGCTCATCTATTATCAAACCCTCTTTATCAATTTGCGCTACGAATTGTCGTATCATTTCAGTTTGACCATCGATTCCGGTGCTCTGAACATAAATGTAACCGATTCTGCCGTCGGTGGCTTTTTCAACTCGCTGACGATTTGTTTCAATCCATGCTAAATAACGCAGCCGTGTTTCGGAATCCAGCAGTTCGACTACAACTTTTTTTGTCGTATCGGCTGAACCGTCTTTAAAAGTAAGTTCGACGGTTTTTCCGCTTAATCCCTGGAATGCAGCATATGGATCTTTTTTCGCATCCGGTTTAATTCCGTTAACAGTAACTAAATAATCGCCTTCTTTAACATTCACTCCGGGCAAGGCTAATGGTGAACGAACTTCAACATCCCACGCCGCACCTGAAATAATCTTATCGATTTTAAACATACCTTTTTCAATTTTCCAGTCAACACCAAGATAACCAACTCCGCGTTGTTCAGCTCTTTCATTGTCACCGCCGCCCCTGTAAGTATGCGATGCATTCAGCTCACCGATTAATTCACCGAGCAAATAATTAACATCAGAACGGGTTACAGCGTTGTCAACAAGTTTACCGTATCTTTCACGCATTTCTTCCCAGTCCACGCCATGCATGTTAGGATCATAAAACATATCCCGTTCCATTCTCCAGACATCTGAAAATATTTGTTTCCATTCTTCGCGCGGATTTACTATCGTTTCCATTTCGCCGACCCGCAGCGTTTTTTCTAATTTTTGGTTTTCTTTAATTTCAATAAACCCATACTTTCCTTTATCTGAAACAAGTATTTTTTTTCTGTCGGAAGTAACCGTGTATGAATTGACGTTTTCAATTACCGTTTTTTCCTCGCGTTCGTTAAGATCGAAATACAACACGGGATTATTCTTATCGGAAGAACCGCTGTTTGGATTTCTGTGAAATAAAATTTTTCCCTCAACAGCCTGAAGATTACTGATGTTACCGGGTGATGGAGGAAGGATTACCACGCGCTCTTCAAAACCGTCAAAGTCAATTTTCACTCCTTTCGAATCTTTCTTTTCATCTTTTTTATCATCTTTATCCTTGTCTTCTTTTTTCTCTTCTTTTTTGATTTCAACGATATCATTTTTCGGCGCAAGCGGTGACGGAACATCTTTTCTTAGAGAAGCAACCGCAATTTGAGTTGTGTTTGGGTAAATAAATGTATTGTCAAGATCGCTATAAACAGGAGACAGATTTCTGTTTGTAAGATAATACAGATATTTTCCTTCAGGATCGAACTCAGGTGACGAATCGGAATAATATCCAGAAGTAACCTGATGAGATTTTTGTTCATCGATATCGAAAATAAATACCGCAAGATGCTGATTAAATAATTCTCTTGAATATGCAAGCCATTTACTGTCGGAAGACCAGGAAGGTTTAAAATTCCTCAAAGCTCCTTCAAACATATACAAAGCCTGATCAACACGTAAAGATTTTTGTTTTTCGATGTCGTAAATATTTATCGTCATTGTCTGATCAATGAACGCTAATTTCTTGCTGTCGGGAGCCCAATAAATACTATACCTGTAACCTTTGCCGAGCGAGCTTACTCTCTTTTCCAGGGAAGTTTCAAAATCATAAATATGAAGTTCATACTCACCCGATTTATCACTCCAGAAAGCGGCACATTTTCCATTCGGTGACCATGCAGGATATCTTTCAGCAATTCCGCTTGTATTGGTAAGATTTATTATCGGACCGAATTCAGCCGGGACTGAAAACAAATCGCCTCTCGCTTCGACTATCGCGCGTTTGCCGTCGGGCGCAGGATTAACTGAGAAAATAAGATCCTCTGTTTTTGCCACTCTTGGTTTTAATGACATTTGATCAGAGACAACTTCTATTTTAACTTCGCGTGTATCTTCCGAAGCTAAATCAAGAAGATATAAAATTCCGCCTGCTTCAAAAATAATTTCTTTAGGACCAATTGAAGGAAAATGAATATCGTAATCTGAAAAGTTTGTTAATTGTTTATGCTCTTTCAACTTTGTGTCGTAAACAAAAATATTAAAACGCATTTCTTTAGTATTATCGGAAAGATAATAAACCTTATCCCCATGCCACATGGGCAATTCATTGTTCGCGTTGTTGTTTGTAATATTCTCGGATTCAAAAGTGGCAAGATTGAATAAGTAAATATCCGGAGTCATTCCGCCGCGATATCTTTTCCAGGTTCTGAAATTTCTTGTATTCTTCGTGTAAACTAATTTTTTACCGTTGGCGGAAACGGAACCGAATTCTCCGTAAGGCACCGGTAATTTTTCTGCTAGTCCGCCGTTTGCCGCAACTTTATATAATTGAGAATATCGCTGCCTTCCGCTATACATTGATGACGCATAAAGAAGATTTTTTCCATCAGGATACCAGTCGAGAATCTGCTCGCTCATTCCGTGATGTGTGATTCTTTCAGGAATTCCGCCAAGCACGGGGATAACATAGATATCATTGTTGCCGTCATAATTTCCCGTAAAAGCGATTTGTTTACCATCCGGTGAAAATTTCGGAAAAGATTCTTCACCTTTGGGTGAGCTTAATTTGCTCGCTAATCCCCCTTCTTTGGAAACAATCCATATATCATCACCGTAAACAAATGTGATCTGCGATTCTGATACATCCGGATGCCTGAACATTCGGGCGTTAACCTGAGTTAATAGTTCAGCCGAAAAGATCAATAGTGATAAAGATATTATTGAGATTTTTCTCATAGTAATTCTCCTTAAATCATACGCTAAAAAAGTTTGTCTTTGATTTGTGATTCTCCCCAAAATTCAAATTTTCGGTTTGTTATTCCGGGGTTGTAACTGCATCATAAAATAAAACACCTTCACTGAAATCTGATAACTATAAATAATACTCTACTCCGGCTCTGAATAATTTTATTTCTTTGTTGCCGGGTATGTTTTTCCCTACAAATTTTCCAAGGCGTTCGTTGTGCCCCATTTTTCCGAATACTCTTCCATCTGGTGAAGTGATTCCTTCAACTGCAAAATATGAACTGTTCGGATTAAAAAATACATCCATAGTCGGATTGCCATTAAAGTCTACATATTGTGTGGCAATCTGTCCTTTATCTTTTAATTTTTTCATCCATTCATCATTCGCCACAAATCTACCTTCACCATGAGAAATCGGCACGGCCTGAATAGCGCCGAGTTCAACATTACGAAGCCAGGGTGATAAGTTGGAAACAACTTTCGTGTAAATAATTTTTGAAACGTGTCTGCCGATTTTATTAAATGTAAGAGTGGGAGTTGTTTCATCAATTTCACGAATCTCGCCGTAAGGAACCAAACCAAGTTTTATCAAAGCCTGAAATCCATTACAGATTCCTATCATTAATCCATCGCGTTTATTAAGAAGATTCATAACGGCTTCTTTCACAAGCGGGTTGCGGAATATCGCAGCCATGAATTTCCCCGAACCTTCCGGTTCATCACCGGCGCTGAATCCACCGGGTAAAAATATAATCTGAGAATTATTAATCTTTTCAGCCAGTTCATGAATTGTATCATTTATCATTTGTGAGGTTAAATTTCTTACAGGAATAATTTCTGCAACTCCGCCAGCCTGACTAAATGCTTTGATCGAATCATATTCACTGTTGGTGCCTGGAAACGCAGGAATGAGAATTCTGGGTTTCGCAAACTTTTGCGAAGCTGCAACAACGCCAGGTTTATCATACAAATAATTATCCTTTATTACATTTTCTGTTTCCACTTTCGTAGGGAAAATATCCTCAAGCGGTTCAGTCCAGACTTTTATTGCTTCTTCAAGATCAATCTTTACCTCACCGAGTTCAATTTCAGATTTCCCGGTTGTCTTACCTAAAAACTCAAATTGCATATCCGTTAAATCGGAAAGTTTTATTTCATCCTTCAATTCAACAACAATACCGCCAAAACCGGCTTCGAAAACTTTTTCAGGTTTATAATCATGATTAAATAAAAATCCTATTTTATTTCCGAAACACATTTTGCTTATTGTTTCAGCGATGCCTT
>CAZEXO010000034.1:0-24964 GCA_964516545.1 uncultured Melioribacteraceae bacterium | reverse complement strand
ACTTAAAGCCGGCAGTTATGTTGAAACGCGCAAGATGATTTTGACGAAGTAAAACCGGATCAACAATACAATGAAAAAATAAGCGGGAATTTTGTTCCCGCGTAAAAATAACAATAAGCCCGACAATTTTTAAAAAGTAAAGGTAACGCCGAACTTAAAAGTCTCGTAAGTTAATGGTGATTCTGTTTTGAAAGGCCAGTTCATGTTTTCCTTTTTAAGTTGGTGGAATGCATAATAATATGCGCCTTTCAGCAGCACGTTCATCAAAGGTCCGGCTGCGGGTGATGAATCCATAATTTCACGAATAAAAGTATCAAGCAGGGCGAGTCCCGCTGTTTCTACTGCAAAACTTCCCATGTGTTTCCAGATAAGATAACGGGGAAAAACTTCACCGAACTGATAGCCGCCTGATATATCCACAAAGGAGGCAACATTTACTTTCAATCCGGTTTCATAATCCATTCCGAATCTGAACGATTCATTGAAACGGTCGATAATTTTAAGATCATTCTGATAAGCATTAGTTATGAGAGTATCATCACTGACAGGCGCCGGAGGAATATCTGACATTTTCAAACGATTCCACACTATCGAATTTTGCGTATAAGGAATGATCTGAATTTCACCCATATCAAAACCATAACCTTCGCGTTTGCCTAATCCAAGCTGCCACATTTCAGCGTTAAATTCTCCTGATGAAAAGTCTTCCGAAGCGTATTTCGAATCATGAATACCGCCGAAAATAAAATTATCTTCGCGTTCAATTAAATATTCCGGGTAATCGCTGAAAGTGTTGGAATAACCAAGTTTTAATTCCAGCAGTCCGGTTTTGGAAAATTCACCGGCGAATTTTTTCTGATCGATTTGCGAGAAACCGTAATTAAATTCAATCATAGGCATTGAGCCGGGGTCAATATCAATCCATGCGATATCATCGAAATCTTTCCATTTATCCCAGTCGCGTTTATGTTTTCTTTGACCGAATGAAACGGAAGAAAAAATGAGAGTAATTAATAAAACAATCAAAGTGAGATTTTTTGACATGCTATTCCCCAATTGTGAAATAAAACTGTTGGTTAGACGATAAAACTCAGAAATATGTTACATAAAATTTTGGTGGGAGAAAACAGGCGAGAGAAAAAAGTCCCGGTTAAGGGACTTTTATTCCGCTTTTTTCTTCAAGTGTTTTTACAAGTGTGTTCATAAGAACATCATTTTGAACGGGTTTAGTAATGAAAACATCTACACCGGCGTTGTAAGCATTGTCTTTGTCGCGTTGAAAAGCATGAGCCGATAATCCGACAACAGGAAGATTTTTATACTCATCCATTTCACGAATTTCACGGGTTAACTGGAGTCCGTCTTTTTTACCTCTTAAAGAGATGTCCATGAGAATGATGTCGAATTTTGACTCGTTCAACTTGGCATAGAAAGTTTCGGATGAATCACAAATTTCCAAATCAAATTTACGTTTCAGGAAAATCTGAAGAAATTTTTGATTTTCATAATCATCTTCAACAATTAATAATCTCGGTTTTTTTGTCTCATCAGCCATCGTTGAATTCCTCTTTATAGTTCACATATTTATTATCGAATGAGTGCGATACAAATTTATACATAAAATAGTGAATTCGACCGTTAAATAAAATTAAAATTGAAGTCTAAATTTATCCGGGTGAGTGAGCTCAAAATGTTTTATTCGTATTCGTTCCAGCTCACTATTGGCAAATTTTCCAAATCAATTTCAGAAAGAGCTTCCGACAGTCTCATCGCTATTTGTCTGTTAGTAATCAGGGGAATTTTGTAATCAACCGCTGTTCGCCTGATAATATAATCGTTGGTCAATTCTTCTTCCTGAAAGTTTTTGGGAAGATTTATCACCAAATCGATTTTTCCGGATTTAATGAACTCATTCGCGTTTGGCGTTCCCCCGGTTAAGGGGAAATGCAACATTTCAACCGGAATATTGTGTGTTTTTAAGAACTTAGCAGTACCAACTGTTGCGTATAATTTGATATCTAATTTTATAAAACGTCGGCAGGCATCTAATAGTTCTGCTTTTGATTCAATTGTTCCTGAAGATATTAAGAGGGATTTTATGGGGAAATTAAATCCAACGGAAATAAGCGCTTTTAGGAAGGCTTCGTTGAAATCATATCCAAGACATCCCACTTCACCTGTTGAAGCCATCTCAACGCCCGTGGTCGGATCTGCGCCTTCAAGTCGTGTAAATGAAAATTGCGGAGCTTTAACTCCGACATAATCAAGATTAAAACTAGTGTCTTCAACCGCATTGACCTTTTTACCGATTATAACTTTTGTGGCAACACTGATGAAATTATTTTTCAGGGTTTTTGAAATAAAAGGAAAACTTCTTGAAGCGCGTAAGTTACACTCAATTACGTGCACTTTGTTATCTTTTGCCAAAAACTGAATGTTAAACGGACCATTAATTTCCAGCGCGGCTGCTATTGATGTTGAGATTTTTTTTATCTGCCGTATGGTTTCAAGATAGGTGCGCTGGGGAGGAAGAACAAGTACCGAATCTCCGGAGTGAACGCCGGCATTTTCAACGTGCTCAGAAATTGCTGAACAGACAATTTTGCCGTTTTGAGCTACACCGTCAAACTCAAGCTCTTTCGCGTTCATGAGGAATTTGCTTATTACTGTTGGATGCTCGGATGAAACCTCGGCGGCTTTTTGCAGATATCTGATTAATTCTTCATCATTCGAGGCAATTGCCATTGCGGCTCCGCTCAATACATACGAGGGACGAACAAGTACCGGGTAATCAACTTCATTGGCAAATTTAACGGCATCTGAAACTGTGTTAAGTTTGCTCCAGGCGGGCTGTTCAATATTTAGTTTGTCGAGCAACGCTGAAAATTTACTCCTGTTTTCGGCGTTGTCAATTGATTTTGGCGATGTTCCGAGTATGTTGAATCCCATCCCGTGAAGTTTGATTACAAGATTATTGGGAACCTGACCGCCCATTGAAACAACAATTCCTTTTGAGTTGATTTTCATCTCTATTTCGCGGATAGTTTCAGCGGTTAATTCTTCAAAAAACAACGCGTCGAACTCGTCGTAATCCGTGCTTACCGTTTCGGGATTACAATTTATCATAGCCGTGCTGTAACCTTCCTGCTTAAGTGTTTTTCCCGTGGTTACACAACACCAGTCAAATTCAACCGAACTGCCGATTCGATAAGGACCTGAACCAAGTATGGTAATTAATTTTTTCAGATTGAGTTTTATATCGTCTTCAAAACAGTTATATGTCAGATATAAGTAATTTGTTTTTGCCGGGAACTCAGCCGCCAGAGTATCAATTTGCTGAATCGTCGGATGAATTTTTAATTTTTTTCTATGCTTAAAGACAGACTCTTCATCACTGCCGAGAATTTTAGCAAGCTGTTTATCAGAGAAACCTTTTGCCTTTGCCTGATATAAAAGTTCTTTTGTTATTGCTTGAAGTTTTTGATTAGTTAATTGTAATTCAAGATCGACAATGTTTTTTATTTTTCCCAGGAACCATTTATTGATAAAGGTAACGCTGTGAATCCAGTCAATTGCGTAACCAAGTTTCAGCGCTTTCACGATTGCAAAAATTCTTTCTTCGGTCGGTTCTCGCAGCGCTTGTTCAAGGTTCTCGAACTCGAAATCTTTTTTGTTAGCTGTAATTCCGTCAACGCCAACATCAAGCATCCTAAGCGCTTTCTGAAACGCTTCTTCAAAATTTCTGCCGATTGACATTACTTCACCGACGGATTTCATAGACGAGCCGAGAGTCTTTTTCACAAACCTGAATTTTTTCAAATCCCAGCGAGGCATTTTTACAACAATATAATCCAGCGCCGGTTCAAAAAAAGCTTTTGTGGTTTTCGTTATGGAATTGGGAATTTCATGTAGTCCGTAACCCAGCGCGAGTTTAGCGGCGACAAATGATAACGGGTAGCCGGTTGCTTTTGATGCCAGCGCGGAACTTCGAGATAACCGGGCGTTTACTTCAATAACGCGATAGTCTTCGCTGTTCGGGTCGAATGCATATTGAATGTTGCATTCACCCACGATTCCAAGATGACGAATAGTACGAATAGCTATTTCACGTAGTTTATGATATTCCGAAAGAGTCTGACTCGGCGCTACCACGATACTTTCACCCGTGTGAATTCCCATCGGGTCGAAATTTTCCATGTTGCAGACGGTTATACAATTATCATATTTATCGCGTACTACTTCGTATTCAATTTCTTTCCAGCCTTCGAGATATTCTTCCACCAGAATTTGTGAAGAGTAACTGAGGGCTTTTGCGGCAAGTTTTTTTACGTCCGATTTATTTCGGCAGATTCCCGATCCAAGACCACCGAGCGCGAACGCAATTCTTATAATTATCGGGAAGCCGAGTTTTGCGGCAACTTTCACGGCTTCATCAACAGAAGTTACAGCTTCGCTATGAGGAAATTTTACTTTTATCTGACGCAGTTTGTGTGTGAATTTTTTCCTGTCTTCGGTGTTTTCAATTGTTGAGATCGGAGTGCCGAGCACTGCTACTTTATATTTTTTTAAAACTCCGAGTTTATCCAGATCAAGCCCGCAGTTCAAAGCCGTCTGTCCGCCGAAACTTAAAAGTATTCCATCCGGTTTTTCTTTTTTAATTACCTTTGTTACAAATTCGGGTGTGACCGGAAGAAGATAAACTTTATCAGCAAGGTAGTCGGATGTTTGAATTGTAGCGATATTCGGATTTATAAGAATTGTTTCAATCTTTTCTTCCTTCAGCGCTTTTATCGCTTGTGAACCTGAGTAATCAAACTCACCCGCTTCGCCTATTTTGAGAGCTGAACTTCCTAAAATTAAAATCTTTTTGTATTCATTCTTCACGATAGCACCTTCAGAAATTTTTCAAAAATAAATGCAGTATCAACCGGTCCGGGAGCTGCTTCAGGATGAAACTGAACGCTCATGAACGGCTTCTTTTTGTGAATTATCCCCTCATTTGTGTTGTCGTTAAGATTTGTAAACCATGCTTCCCATTCATCCGGCAGGGTTTTGATATCCATTGCATAACCATGATTTTGAGAGGTGATATAACATTTTTTAGTTTTCTCATCAATCACAGGCTGGTTCTGGCTTCTGTGTCCGTACTTTAATTTATATGTCTTTGCCCCTGCCGCCATCGACATGATTTGATGTCCCATGCAAATTCCAAGCATCGGTTTGTTTTTCGCGAATGCTTTTTTAACATGATCGATTAGCTGGGGATACATTTCAGGATTTCCCGGTCCATTTGAAATAACCATTCCGTCGTAATCTTCTTTTGAGATATCATAATCATAAGGAACTAGTTTAACAGAGTAGTGATTACGAAGAAGGTGATGAATGATTCTGTTCTTGCAGCCGCAATCTACCAGGAGGATTTTCTTTTTTCCTTGTCCGTAATTTTGTGGTTTAAAAGTAGTAACGGATTTTATCAAATCATGTTTCGAGGGATCAAATAATTTTACCTCATCATTTCCGATAATAATTTTGCCGAGCATAGTACCGCTTTCCCGGAGAATTTTTGTGAGAGTTCGAGTGTCAATTCCACAGAGTCCGGTGATGCCGCTGTTCCTGAACCATGAATCGATATTTTGAGCGCCATTCCAGTGGTGAAACACTTCCGATATTTCTGAAACCACGTAGGCATTCACCTGAATTTTGTCCGACTCAAAATGTTCCTTTAGAGTATTTGCTTCGTAAAAAGATGGAACTCCGTAATTTCCCATCATGGGATAGGTTGAAACAAGAATCTGACCTTTGTAGGACGGATCGGTTAAAGTTTCAGGGTAACCGACCATACCCGTGTTAAACACTACTTCACCCGAAACTGATTTGGCGGCGCCGAATATTTTTCCTTTAAATTTTTTTCCATTTTCCAAAATCAGGTGAGCTTCTGTTACTGCGGAGTTTGAGGGCATTTTCCTCCCTTAAAAAATATTGAGAAATTTCTGACTTTAATAACCGGAGGAGAGAAGTCAAAATAAATTGGACAAACATAAGGAATTCTCAAAAACATTGCCCGTTTTTTTTGTAGGTTTATACAGAAAAATGCATAAATATTTACACCAGGCGGGAAAATTTTTACCGTTGATGAATAAATATTATTTGTATAATTTGTCGCCACTTAGTACACACTATACTTCCAGGGGATTCAATGCTGCGATTTATTCTTTTCAGATGTTTTTTTGTATTTGTGATTATACTTTTATATTCCGGCAACCTTTTCCCGCAGAATATCGGCACTCTGCGCGGAGTTGTTAGAGATTCGACGAATGGTGAGGCGCTCGCCTACGGAAATGTATTAATCAAAGAGTTGAATATGGGCGCATCAACAGATGAACGAGGGTTCTTTATCATAACTTCAATTCCCGCGAATAAAACTTACAATGTGGTTATTTCTTATGTGGGATATCGCCCACGCGAGATTCCTCTTTTTATCACTCGTAATAAAATTCTCGATATCGAGATCGATTTGGTTCCCATTAGTCTGGAATTACAGGCTATTGAAAAAGTCGGTAAAAAATTCGGCGATCAGAATGCAACTGACATAAGTATAAAAACATTGAACATAAGGGAGCTTGAGTTATTACCCAAAGGCGTGGAAACGGATATTTTAAGATCCTTGCAAACACTTCCGGGGGTTCAGTCAGGGGGAGATATCTCGGCGAAATTTTATGTGCGCGGTAGTCCGAGCGATCAAAATCTTGTGTTGTTTAACGGAGCTACTGTTTATTATCCCTACCATTCACTCGGAATGTTCAGCGTTATTGATCCTGATATGATTAATAATGTGGAGTTTTACAAAGGGGGTTTCACAAGCGAATATAGCGGACGTCTGTCTTCCGTTCTGAAATTGGTTACTAAAGACGGAAATAAAAATCGTATTTCGGCAATGGGCGGAGCTAGTTTTGTTACCGCGAAAGTTTTAGTTGAAGGTCCTATTCCTGACGGAAGTTTTATCGTGACGGGAAGAAAAAGTTATTCCGATGAAGTGTTGAAAAAATTTATCAACAAAAATATCCCTATTGATTTTTACGATCTTTCATTTAAAGTGAATTACTCGAATGATGAGTTCATGAAAAACGCGAAATTTGCCGCTCACGGATTTATAAGCGGTGACAGGGTTGAAAACAATAATCCGTTGCTCGAAGATTTTAACTGGTCAAATCTTATTTACGGAGTGAATTATTTTCAGTTTGTTGAAAACAGTCCGCTTTTTATAGATCTGAATTTTTTCTATAGTCAGGCACGCGGCGAAGTGCTTCCGAATCAAAGCTCGGCGCGCAGAAGAAAAAACATAATTAGAGATGCAACTGTTACGGCCGATATCCATTATGTTTATGACTCGAAAGATGAACTTGTTGTGGGGATGAAAATTCAGGAAGTAACCACTGATTTACAAATAACAAAATCTATTAATGATTTGGTTGATCTTAGTCAGACAGGAACAAACTTTTCTGCATATTTAAGATACCGCCTGATGCGCTTTTCAAATTTTGGTCTGGATTTCGGACTCCGGGTAAATCTAACCAGATTAGCCGCCGGCGGGTATGATGAGAAATTTTACGAACCAAGAATTAATGCTACATATGTATTATCGGAAAATATTTCACTTAAAGGCGCCTGGGGACTCTATAATCAGGATCTTGTAACAGTTACAGATGAAAATGAAGTTATTTCATTGTTCGATCCCTGGACAATAACGCCATTGTATTTAGCGCCTGCTTATGCCCAGCATCTTGTTGCAGGAATAACTTACACTCCCTCAGAGCATTTCAAGTTTGATGTTGAAGGATATTATAAAAAAATATATGACTTACCCGCGAACAATGAACAAAGATATTTTCCACATGAAAATCTGCTTGTATCGGGTGAAGGAAAATCGTATGGTCTGGAGACCTCGGCTGAATATAAAGACAACAGATTCAGTTTGTCTGTTGCATATTCTCTTGGCTGGGCAAAGAAAACTGTCTTGGGAAAAGAATTTTATCCGAGATATGATTCGAGGCATAAAATCAGCATTGTTTCGCAGTATGAGCTAAGTGAAGGATGGATAGTCAGCGCAATATGGATTTATAATTCAGGATTTCCGTATACACAATCGGCAGGTTATTATGACAAGTTAAGAATCGATGATTTGTTTGATTCAGGCTCATTGTATGATTCGTTTTTCCCGGCCTCATTGCTCGGAGAAAGAAATTCGATTAGAATGCCCGACTATCACCGGCTTGATTTGAGTTTGTCAAAAAAATTCAGACTCGGAAACATGAGCATCACTATGGATGTCAGTGTAATAAATGTGTATGATAGAAGTAATGTCTTTTATTTCAAGAGAGAAAATGGTGAAAGAGTAAATCAATTGCCGTTTTTACCAACTGCAACCGTGAAGGTGGAATTATGAAAAAAGAAATAGCGTTGTTTTTTTTATTGGTGTTAGGATTTTTCTTTTTTGTTTCCTGTGAGGAAGAAGTTTTTCCGAAGGGAGAATTACTGAACAAATATGTTTTAAATTGCATTCTTGACGGGCATTCTTCATTTCAGGTCGCGTATCTTTCAAGAAGTTATGAAGTGGAAGGTTTTGATCCTTATGAAAATCATGAAGATCCGTCTGTGAGAGACGCCGAGATTACCCTTAATTATGAGGGGAATATTTACTATTTCAGAGATACCTTGTTAACAAATTCAACCAACCGCTATGGGAATAATCAACACTTCTACTATCTTGATAATTTTACTCCCGAAGCAAACAAACCGGTGACTATTACTGCAAGAATTCCCGACGGGACAATATTACAATCTGCCGAAACAACTTTTCCCCGTAAATTACGAAGAGGAAATTTTTACAGAAGTGATTCATTGATGCCGCTTGGCAGTCCGATAAAAACGCAACTATTTTTCAAATGGGGAGACTTTGCCGAGAGCGTTTATTTTATACCAAAACTGACAATTCATTATTCTCGCGTTATTGACGGTGTTGAAAAATATTTTTGGGTTGAAGTGCCGCAATCAATTGAAGGAAATGAAAAAAGATTTCCGGTGCTGGCAATAGGTGATAATACCGACTATTCGATCAAAGCATTCGATTATATGTTCGATTCAATAGCTGAAGAGGGAGTTGACAGAGAGGAATATAGAATTCACGGTGCAAAATTTACTTTACTTATTCCCAACAGTTCTTTGGCGATATATTATTCCGCGGCAAAAACTTTTTCGGATAGTTATTCAATTCATCTTACCGAACCAGAATATTCCAATATTGAAGGAGGTCTGGGAGTTTTTGGTTCGTTCTCAAAATTCGAGCTGCCAATCAGAATATTTCCACATTATATTGAAGCGTTTGGGTATTCGAATGGCGAAGACAATTGAACACACTTACAAATCTGATTATACGGATATTTTTTACCGGTAATCATTCCGGGGCATCTTTTGTAAAATTATCTTATCTTGCTAAAAGATATTCATAACACTGGTTGTTCGGGGAATGAAAAAAATATCCGTGTTACTTTTATTGGCTTATGTAACGGCTTGTTCTTCCGCGCCCAAATTTACTTCGCGGGCAGATTCAGCTAATGTTAATGTTCCAAACTCAGCCTTTATAATTCCTGTTGACACAATTTCATTTTACCAGCAGATTGAGCCGATTGATACGGTGCTTGGCGTGGCTTCATTTTATGCGAATAAATTCCACGGAAGAAGAACGGCATGCGGAGAAGTATATAATATGCACGGACTGACAGCCGCTCATCCTGTTTATCCGTTCGATACGATAATTCGCGTGGTGAATCTGAAAAATAATAAACACAGTATTGTGAGAATTAACGACCGCATGCCTTTCCGTCCCGACAGGATAATCGATCTTAGTTATGGCACGGCTGTTCAACTGGATATGATAGGTGATGGTATTACTCAGGTGCGTCTTGAAATTCTGGAATGGGGAAAAGAACTAAATACTAATCCCATTACCGAATAGTTGTCGTTAAGGCATTGTGCTTTTCGGATATACTTATTTTAGAAGAATCATCTTGATGGTTTTATTGTAACTATCTGTTTTTAAAGTACACATGTAAATACCACTTGCTAATTTTTCACCGTTGAATTCAGCTTCATAAATCCCGGGTTGTTTAATTTCATTTACAAGTTCGGTAATTTTTCTTCCGAGCATATCATACACCGTTAACTCAACATTTCCACTTCGCGAAATTTGGTATTTTATTTTTGTAGATGGATTAAATGGATTGGGGTAATTTTGATAAAGTCTGTAATCGGTTGATAAGTTGTCTTCTTCCGTACTTGTTATGGAGTTCAAATCAAATTTATAAATTCCACGAGCGTGAGTTCCGGCAGCAAGGTAATTTGCCGTGGGATGAATTTTCATATCGTTCACCGGAACAATCGGTAAACCCTCACCCAACGGAAGCCAGGTTTCGCCATTTGTTGTGTAAAAAACTCCGACATCGCTTCCGACATAAATAATATTGTTATAACGATTATCTATTGCGATTGCATTAACGGGTGCATCAGGCAGGTTTCCGCTGATATTCGTCCAGTGAATTCCTCCATTTGTACTTCTGAAGACGTGCGGTTGTGGTTCACGCCACTTCAATCCTGAAAAAGTTACGTATACAATTTCTTCATCGGTCGGGTCTACCAAAATTCTTGTTACCCATCTAACAGGAAGTGAAGCTGATAATAAAACCCAGTTGTTACCGCCGTCAGTTGTTTTCCAGACATTTCCGTCATCTGTTCCGGCATAAATGTAATTTGAATCGGTAGCAGAAACTGAAATAGTGGTTACGGTTCCAACCATACTTGAAGGATGATTAGTAGTTAAATCATGACTGATCGGATCCCAGTTTTCAGCGCCATCAGTGGTTCTGTAAATCCTGTCCGTCCCGTAATAAAGTTTCAGATTATTATTCGGATCCATAATCACAGGTGTTGACCAGTTCTTGGGTTCGCTGTTTGAAATTCCGTTCATGGCTATCTTATTCCCGGTGAGGGTTTTTTTTACCAAAATACCGCGTTGTGATTCTGTATAAATTATTTCCGGATTAGTCGGATCAACAATAACATAAAATCCATCGCCGCCATTAATATTTTCCCAGTCGGTTAATAATCCGTTAAGCGTTCTGATGGTACCGTTATCCTGAGTGCCTCCGTAAAGTCGTTGAGGATTTTGGTAATCAAGACCGATTTCATAAAATTGAGTTACAGGTAATAGCGGGCTGCTCTGCCAGGAAGCTCCTCCGTCTAATGAAACATTAATTCCACCGTCATTACCGAGAAAAATATAATCAGGATTGTTCGGATCGAAAGCGAGGGCGTGATGATCAACATGAACATTATAACCGGAATAATTCGTGTTCCAGGTTAATCCGCCATTGGTTGAGCGCATAAGATTTACATCAAGGGCGAATACAATATCCGGGTTTTCAGGATGAACCCGCGTCTGACCGAAATACCAGCTAAAACCATTTGGTGAAGCCGTTCCATTCTCAATTGAATTATTCGGATCAACTTTTTGCCACGAATTGCCGAGATCATTAGTTCTGTAAAACCCTGTGTAATTTGTACCGTCATTATATAACGCGTATAAAATATTCGGATTGTATTTGTGAATTGTTAAGCCGATTCGTCCGACATTTTCTGTTGCCGGGTTCGGTAGTCCCATGGAATTATTCAGTGGTGTTGTTGTATTAAACCCGTCGAAGGTTCTGAAAATTCCGCTTGATGGGCCGAAAAGATTTGCCGTGTAGGCGCCGCGCACTCGCTCCCACATTGCAACAAAAAGAGTCTCGGGATTTGTCGGGTGCATAACCAGGTCAATGGCTCCTGTTGAATCGTTGATGAAAAATACCTGCTTCCATGAATTTCCAGCATCGGTTGTTTTATAAACTCCGCGTTCAGGATTGGGTTTAAAATAAGACCCAACTGCCGCGGCATAAACGATATCAGGATTTTTATGATTAACAATCACGCGTCCTATTGAAGCAGTTGTATCTAGCCCGATGTGAGTCCATGTTTCTCCGGCATCAGTTGACTTAAACATTCCGCCGCCGGGAAAATTATTATGACCTCCGTTTGCTTCACCTGTTCCGACATAGATGATATTCGGATTCACGGGATCAATTCCGATATCACCGATAGAAAGATTAGACTGCTCGTCAAAAATCGGAAACCAGGTCTGACCATGATTTGTAGATTTCAAAACGCCGCCGGTTGCGGCTCCGGCATAAACAATATCAGGATTAAGAGGATTAAATTCGATATCGACAATTCTTCCCCCGATATTTAACGGACCGGCAAAATTCCATTGCTCAGAGTTTGATTTAGGCAAACGATTAAAAGAGTCTCTTAAGATATTTGCTTCATCAATAGCATCTAAAATAGCGCGCGGATCAGCCTCGTTAAAAGGAAATGTACGTTGCAGCCAGGCCCATTCGTTCGGGCGTTTGTCCGGGCCGCGTTCTTCATTTTCATTCCGGAAAAACTTGTGTTCGAAAATGAAAAACAAAAACGCGAGTAAGACAATAATAAAATTTATTTGTAAGATTTTTTTCATCCAGATCTTCTCTTTTTGAAAAAGGATTATTCTGACTACAGAAATATGAAATAAAAAAATTCTGAAATCAATCGGCAATCACTGGTGTGAATTCTAATTCAAACAAGAAAATTCATCTTGCATTTTTCCACCAATAAAAGCATTCATTCTCAATTTAGGTTTCCGAAGGGATGGATAAAAGTTTTGTTATTTCACCCTCAACAAACCGGAACCCATATCTAACAACATAATAGGAAAAATAGCTTAATTAGCTGCCCAGACTACTGGTTTTAGTCTTTTTCGCTTTTCCAAAACAGTTAAGGAAAAAAATAATTAAAATAAGAGAAAGAATATGAATCCATCATACTTAGAAGTCATCTTATACAGTGAGATAGAAATAATTAAATTTTCCTGAAAGGTTTACTTTGAAAGAATTAATGAAAAATAAATATGCCAAACTTACCGCTGCGATTATCGTAGGCGGTGGTCTGGGTTATGCGTATTATCATTTTATTGGTTGTAACACGGGTTCTTGTCCGATTACCAGCAATCCATACATATCAACTCTTTACGGAGGCTTAGCCGGATTGATTTATGCGTTTCCAACAAAAAAGAAAGTAAATGAAAACAATAACTAAGGAAATACTAATTGAGGATTTAGTGCGCGACTTGCCTGAAGCGGTAAATTATCTCATGCAAAAAGGTATTAGATGCCTGAGATGCGGCGAACCCTTGTGGGGAACTCTTGAAAACGCTGCGCATGAAAAAGGATTTAACGAAAAGGAGATTCTGATTTTTGTATATGAACTACAAAGTCTTTATGAAACAAAGTAAAGAACGAATTGTTATATTTGGTGTAATTATTTCGAATAGCCCGGAGAGAAACACAATATGAAGCAAGCGAACAATGAGACTAAAGAAGGAAAAACAGGATTCTTTGGTTTATCACAAAAAACGAGAAGCAGAATTTACACGGCAATTTTTATTCTTGTTGCCATAATATTTTTCATAATTAATAATTCTGAGGAAGTTCCTGAAAGTGGTCCCTATCCGCCAAATTACACGCCGGCAAATACATCAGCTCTTCAACCCGCGGCAAATTTTAGTTTACCTGCAACCGACGGGAAAATTATAAATCTATCAGATTACAAAGACAAAATTGTGGTACTTGATTTCTGGGCGACCTGGTGTCCCCCATGTCGGGAGGGGATTCCTGATTTGATCGAATTAAAAAACAAATACGGAACCGATATTGAAATTATAGGGATATCGGTAGACACGGATTCAAAAGATGAAGTTATTCCGTTCATGAAGGAATGCGGAATTAATTATCCGGTTGTTTACGGTAATATGTCCGTATATCAGCAATATGGAGAGATCAGAAATATTCCTACCTCTTTTATCATAAATAAAGAGGGAAAGATTTTTAAGAAATACGTGGGACTCGTACCAAAGGCAACCTACATAAATGATATTAATACCGTTCTTGAAAAAATGTAATTCATAATAAAGGCTGTTTATCTTAGAACAGCCTTAGTCTTCTTATTAAAAACTCTCTCTTTTAGTTTTGCCAATGAGTCTGTAATCATAGATGGATTTTCTAATCACTTAATTCATTAAGTCCATCATACGCAGGAAGATCAATAGCTATTACTTTTGCGAATCACATCAGTTAAATTAGGTTTCTGAATGTTTATCTATTCCTTAAAGAATCATTGAGGACTTGATTAAATAGCTTTTCCACAGGCAAGTCAGATAATTTTTCAATAACCAAATTTACACCTTCCAGTTTACAGAGTTCTTTATGCCTCTTTTTAGGACCAAGAGCCGTAATAAAACCAATACCCGCTTTTCTTGCTGATTCAATTCCGGCTATTGCATCTTCAATTACAATACATTCCCCTGGGTTCAATTGGATCTTTTTCGATGCGAGCTGATAAATATCAGGATGCGGTTTTCCGTGATGTGAACCATCGTCAAACACAATCAGGCTTTTTTCAAACCATTTGTTCAGTTGAAGATGTTCTATGAAAAAATCGACATTTGATTCTTCGGAAGCGGTGGCGATGGTAAATGAGATTTTGTTATTCTTTAGAAATTCAAACAATCTGATTGCGCCGGGGGACAAAACGAATTTATCTTTTTGGTTTAGACAGAGATTCCGGTAGATATCCTCCTTCTCTTTTGTCATTCGCAGCACTTCATCGGCAGAAAGATTTCTTTCCAATAAATATTCGAGAATTAATCGGTTTTTTATTCCATGAACTTTATGTTTTATTTCTTCATCTGTTAATTCATAACCGCGAAGAATTTTTGAATATTCTTTCCAGGCTGTTTCCTGCTGTTCTGCATCCCACAACAGAACACCGTTGAAATCAAAAATTATTCCCTTGTAGGTTGTTTGCATGTTTCGTTCACATAATTATAGAATATTGTGCATTGATGATTTGAGGAATTCCCTTTAATGTATTCGTTAAAAAGAGGCCGGATGTAACCGCCTAATTCATAATTAAGAATATCTTTTATTTCTGCCCATACAAAAGAATCCGCTTCGTCGTTTAATTTTACGGTATCATCATTTGTTCTGCAGAGATAGTCAATTGAAATAAAATGTTTTTCTTCTGAGAATGAATCACTTTGTATGCATTCCTGGATGCTCAGCAGGCGAAGGTCATAGATTATTAATCCGGTTTCTTCAAGTATTTCTCTTTTGAGAGCATTTTCCATTCGCTCGCCATATTCAATATGTCCGCCCGGGATAACAAATTTGTTCTGCCATTTATGCGATTTACATAGCAATATTTTATTTTCTTTGTTAAGAATAATCGCGCTTACTGTAGGTTCGGGATATTTTTTCAAAATTACTCCGGGGAATTGCTAAATATTAATCCAGGTCCCCGATTTTGCGCTCTCGAAAATTTTATCGATTACTTTCATGTTTGCAAGAGCATCACTTAACGGAGTTGGAACTTCAGTGTCGTTTATTATTGAGAGAGAAAACTGGTCTCCCTGTTCTGTATACTGATTACGAATTTCTGTGGGGATAATATTAATGTCCTCATCCTGTTGAAGAAGAATATTAGCGGGTTTATCTGCCGGAGGTGTGAATGGTTTCTCAATTCTTATTCTTCCGCCGGAACCAAAGATTTCAGTGTATTGAAAGTTTGTCATTTGAGTCGAACACGTGAACATTGATGTGCCGTTTTCAAATTCGAGAATTGCAGTCGTGAGCCGGTCAATTTTCAATAGGGGATCAAATTCCAAAAAGGCAGAAACACGTTTCGGTTCAGAGCCAAATAAATAACGGGAAATGGAAATGCAATAACAACCAATGTCCAGCAAGCCGCCGCCGCCGATATCGGGGTTATTTCTGATATCGTCCGGATTGTTATTAAAATAGCTGAACATAGTCTGAATGTTAATCAATCGTCCGATTCTTCCAGAGCTTATCAGTTTTTTTGTCTTCTCCATCTGTGGATGGAAACGGTACATAAACGCTTCCATGACTTTTAGATCAGGATAATTTTTTAACGCATTTTCAATACGGAGGGCATCTGTGAAATTTAGTCCGAGAGGTTTTTCGCATAATACGTGTTTTCCTGATTCTAAACATTTTATTGTCCAGTCAACATGAAGATGATTCGGAAGGGAGATGTAAACCGCTTCAACATCAGGATCATTAAGCAGTTCTTCGTAAGAGCCATAAGCTTTAGGAATATTTAATTTTTCAGCCGCAGACGTAGCTTTAACAATATTTCTTGAAGCAATTGCGATTATCTTGCTGTGTTTTCCCTGTTGCATTGCGGGAATAACTTTTTCAGTTCCTATTTTTGCCGTGCTTAAAACACCCCATTTTATTTCAATCATTTTACACTCCTGCTTTATTGAAAACATCAGTTTCACCGAGACGGATGTTTTTCTACGTAAATATAACAGAATGACAATCTAAATCATTCATCAATTACAGATTTACGTAAGGCTATTATTTCTTCAAAATTCTCGTGTGCAATTTTATGAATTGTAGAAGTTTCCAGAAATTCGAATAATTCATACATTGCCATATACGCATCATCATAATTTATGTCATAAGCTGAATCGGAACTTAACAGAAAACGATTTGAATACTGTTCTATCACGGGAACAAAATCCGCTAAAGTATTAGTGCTTGCGGGATTATATGCTGTGAAGCCGGGAAAAAAATCGATGTACAGATTTGTATGGTCACGTAAAAGTGATTCAATATTTGATGGAGAGTTAAATGCGTTTGCATGAGCAAAGATAAAAGTGGTATTTGGATATGAGTTTAGAGCTTGCTTAAGTTTTGTTATAGGCGTACCGTAGGGAGGATCGATATGCAAAAGAATGGGAGCTTTATATTCAGCGCATAACTCGTATACTTGCGGAAAGTAACCGTCCATGGGATGATTTCCTTTCCAGGGAAGTAATGATGCTATGGGTGAATTAGTAGAGGCCGCAACAAATTCGCCAATGCCATAATAACCTCTCTCAAATTTATTTCTGATTGTATCAAGACAGCTGATATCATGGATGTCAAATCCTGAAAAGAAGGGAATAACGAGATCGGGAAATTGCTTATAAGCTTTCCATAAATTTATATCCGACTGAATGGCTGCCGGTTCACTAATTGCCCCAAACAACACAATTCGCGTAACATTATATTTTTCCCAAATGGATAATGTATTGTAGTACTTATTGAATTCAGCATCGTGATTGTGAATATCAGTAATTTGCAGGTTGTATCTCTGCACAATTTCAGGTTTTGAAACCGACGGTTCGTTTGTTGTGCAGCCGATTATATACATTGAAAGAATCACAAATAGATATATTTTATGCATGTTGTGTCTCCCAGATACAAAAGAGGAAAAACCGTCCCAATATTTTATCGGGACGGTTTGCATCATTTTTGAATACTGTTTAACTTACGTACCGCTGCGCATTTTGCCGCAGCAAGTGTTTCGCGGTTTACTTTTTCGGTTATTCTTCCACGGGTTAAATCTTCAATTGTAAGATAACCATTCATAACCAGCAATTGTAAAACCATATTGTTAATTACCGTATCCCGGTTATAACCTTCCGCAATGTAAAGTTTATCAGTGTTCTCATAAAACTCATCAGCGAAATCAGGATTATTAGGCAGGCTCATAAGTTGTTCATATGTTTCGCTGAAAGAATTCATCTCGATGTTGATGTTGGGATTTACGAGCAGCGGGCTGAATTCCTTTTCCGGTGAAAGAGGTTCGAATCCTTTGATTCCGGTCAGATCAACTTCTAAAGTCGGATTATCAATTCTTACAAACTTTGCTTTACGCATCTGTTCAAGCTGGAACAATAAAAAGTTATATCTGCATACTTCACTGTTATGTTTATGGTCGTTAAAAATATGACTGTATTTTTCGTAAACCAGATTCTGCACAATGTTTTTGTTTTTGTTTATATCATCCTTGTAAATCCTTACTTCCTGAATCATAGTTTTCATGTCTTCCGCGGCAGCCTGAGGTCCGGTGATTTCTTTTCCTTTTCTTCCGAGATCGGTGGAAAGAATTCCCAGTCGAACATTCCTGCCATTACCTTTACCATCCTTCCCGCCCATCAAAAGATTTATGATATGACGTTTTGATTCAAGCTGACCTTCTTCAGCCACAAACGGCTGACCGGCAGGCGTACTGGCAAGCGAATTAAATAACTGGCTGAACAATTCACGATCAAGCTGGACATTAATTTTTGATTCGCTTGTTTCATTTTCTTTTGATGATTTTGATTTGCTGACGGCAACAGCGTTAAACCTGTTTTTGATTATATCAAAACCGACTTCCGTTAACTGATAAGTCGCAGAATTACTTTTGAACGTTTTTCCGACAAATATTTTATTCACAACATCCTCAAGATCGATTTTGTCAATCATTTTATAAGAAGCGCATAAATAAAATTTATTTTTCTGTTCGTCTTTTTCCCAGTTGAGAACGTCGTCAATATAATTGCCGTGCTTATCCAGAATATCGACGATATTTTTATCGCTTGTGTAACGAAGAAGTGTCCTTTGAAGATGTGGATTATCGGCGCTAGTCGCTTTCTCTTTTCGTTCGCCATGAGAATCGCGATAGAGTAAAAAGTTTTCGGGATTTTCATAACGGGTAATGCCGGCTTCAGCCCGCGCAAAATTACTGGCAGTAAGCATGATATCAATCTTGAATGGCATAGTAATATCGCAAAGTCCGCTGATGGTGCTGCGTGAATTCAAGTCGGTAACATTGCTATCGGCGGCTTTCGCGAAAAGTGAGTAATAGTATTTTATGAAATCAGGATCGAAATCCGTTACGCGTGAGAAATCACCCTCTTCGGTTCCAATACCATAAAGATTACCTTCGGCGTCAGGGAAAATAAAAAACATATCGCCGGCAATCATTTTTATCGAGCGAATTCCCGGTAAATCTTTTTTGAGCCACTTGAGTATCATTGCAGCAAGCATTTCCGATTTTCCAACGCCACTGTCACCATCCACCTGAACAACAAAAATACTTCCGTCTTCTTCTTCAACGGCAAACAAAGAACCATGAATCGGTATTCCACCCATATCCTTAACTTTTTCATTCATCATTGTAAGCCATGGTTTTTTGATGTTGCCGAAATAATCAACTTCCTTTTTCAGAGGCGTAACAAGAGTTTTGATATTTCCATTTGGTCCTTTTAAATCAAAATAACCAACCTGCGGGAATGAGATTACTTTTTCCGGCGCTCCGTAAAACAAAATTATATCCGGTGAGAAGTTTTTTACGTCATTCAGACTAACTTCATCCGCATTTATCAACCGGAAATTATCAGTCAGATACTTGATATAACATTTCTGGAAAATATAAAGCACCTTCACAAGTCCGTGTTTAACAATTTTGCATCGGTAATCGTTTTCGTCCATATTGTCAATGAATTTTTCCATACGTCTGCTGAAAAACGCGGCTGCAGGTTTGATATCCATATTTTTTATGAACTCATGAGGTTCGCTGTAATTTCTTTCAGAGTTTTCTTCCGATCTGTCGGCTTTGTGGTATGGATATATTCTTTTCTTGGCGTCGGTTACAATTCTTGTGTGAGTCTGAACAGGCTGTTCAAGACCAATCACACCGCACTTTGTCATTACTTTGTTAACCCATTCAATCGAATTATCCCCGCCGGCAGATTCAATTTTAAAATCTTTGTGAATGGTAAAACCATGCTGAATCATTTCGTTAACGCTTGAATTCTGCTTAAGGAACACTGTTTCTACAAATTTGATCAGTGAATGGTTATACTTATTGTAGTATTCAGTTGATTTTGTTTTATTCATCAGTTCGGTGAAGAACAATACAACGGCTCTTACTTCTTTGTGAATATTATTCTGAGTTATTTTTGTGTCTTTATATTTCAATACTGTATTCGCGATTTCATTTATCTCTTCACGCAGTATTTCGAAAATGAAATCCTCTGAAAACAATCTGATCTCGGCGTCTTTACGTTCGTTGAGTTTCTGCTGGAGTAAATTAATTTTTGCTTTCAGATGATTTTCAAACGCGTTATTCTTTTTCAGAAGATATAATCTGACGAGTTTGTCTTTGGCTGATAAATTTTTGTCTAACACAAATTCTTTCAGGATGCCGCATAAATAACCGTCCAGTTTGAGTTTGAAACTATCCGGGATATCCTTTGCTGTGATTTTTGATGCAAAGTCATTAACGTAATTCGGCAACCCAAATTCGTTTACTGATTTGCCGACAACTTCCCTGAATTTTTGAACAGTTGTTTCAATTATTTGTTCAATACTCGGTTCGATAGTCTCCTGCGCAAACGGAAGGTTGAAATGCAGGAATAGTTCTTCGATGTATTTTTTAAGAATAATATTCGTTCCCTCAAGTTTTGCTTTATCGCCTGCATAATCGGTTGAGGCGTTCAAAGCAAGTATTTTTACTTTTGAATCGGAGAATAATAACTTTTCCATTTCAATAAGAATTTCAGTCATTATGTTTTTTTCGTCCGGATCGTCAAGCACGTAACTGCCTGGCTGGAAATCAAGTTTGTTGTGGATGTACTTGAGAATAGTTGCTTTTCCGTATTTCGAAACAACTGTATTAAAATCAAGATGTTTGATAAGGGGAATATTCTTATAAATTTGCGGTAAAAGATTTTCGTAAATTTTGGTGAAAGCCTTGCTTGAAATAAAACCTCGGAGATCAGTACAACTTCCTACGTTTTCATAAAATTCAAAAACTGAATTTTGCGAATCACGTATAGTATTAATCGATATACCTGAATCTTTTGGAAAGGCGTGGTATAGAGTCATGATATTACTTATAACAAGACTTTGTTTCGATATCTTTGTAAGATCTTTGATGACATTGTAATCATCAAGAACATTATTCAAATAGGCCATGTCTGAAGAAGTTCTGAAAATATCTTCGAGAATGTCTTCAGTGCGTAAATCTTTATTGGTTTTGTTTGTTTTAGCTTCATAAAAAAGAATCCAGTATTTAAGAACGATACGAATTGAGTTTTCAAATTCTTTAGCGAAAACATCATAACTGGAATCACTGCCGTCGACAAAATCTCCAAGAGAAAATCTCAGGAAACCGGTTTGATAAGGAATAACCGAAATGCCGAGTTGTTCGGCAAGTTTTTTGGTGAATTTTTCAAGATCCTGATAGGAAAAAAATTCATTCAATTGCAGGTTGAATAAATATGAACCATCGGATTCAAGCACTTCGCAATATTTCTGAGCGTTTTCGTTTTCAACAACTTTATGAGCTGTTTCTTTAGCCAGCTTTAATCTTTTGTTTGATTCAAGCCTGAAAAGTTTATTAACTCTGAACTTGTTGATTTCCTTTACGAGGTGATCCTGATAATACTTAAAGAACGGTTCGCCTTTGTACTTAAAATCATCAGGCAATTCAAGAACATCCAGCTTATCAAGAGATACAAGCTCTTCAAGAAGAAATATGTGTAGCGGACTTCCCTCAAACGGAGAATATCTTTTTATTGTTTTACCTTTTTTATCAGGATTATTTCTTGTCGCATAACTTTCAATTTCCTCGTTGATGTAATTTTCGATAAGCGATTTTATCTTGAATCTGGAGGCGTCTTTCGGTAGTTCCGATTCCATTCTGTCTTTTATCTTTTTTGAAAGTTGGGCCGCCTCAATCGTGTTAACAAGCATATAGAGAGAATTTGTGTTTCCCTTTTCAATACTATTCTGTTTTTTTGCGTAAACAAGAACATCTTTCCTTGCCGGAGTGGCAATCAGTGAGCCAAGTCTGTTTCCTGTAGCGCCGAGATTTTTGGTTGTTGATAAAGATGAAACTATACTGATGTTAGGTAAAGCCCCGATATTATTCATAACATAACGCGAGATAGTTCTCCATTTAGGTTCGTCGGGATCGTCAATTTTTATCGCATCGCTATAAGCTTCGTCAAGCAGCAATGTAATTTTGTTGTTGTTTAAAAACTTCAGAAATTTTATCAACGCAAGGTTATTGAAGTCAGTGTAACCTGCAGGATTGGAAGGATCGTTGATAATAATGGTTAAGTTTTCGCAAAATCTGTCCCATAAGCTGCCGGTGTCATCAAATAACTGGAAAGTACTTTTCATTCTGTTGAGACGGTGTTGAAGTCTTTCGAAATCGAGACGTTTATCTTCAGTTAATCCGATTTCAAGATCAAATGGATTTATATCAAACCGGTCAACAGGAAAAAGATCTTTATATTCCCAAGACGCGTCGGAGTTGAATAAAATATACGGCTTCAGTACCGCATCAAACAGGATATCCCTGATGATCATCTGAACATCATCAGCTATAGTAGTAATATCCAGATTTGCCAGGTTACTAATAAAGTCTTTTATAATTGCCTGTTCTTCAGGAGTTTTCTTCTGATAAGCATCATTTATTCCGATATCAATAAGGAAATTTGTGAATCGTCCTTTGTTGTTCGATTCATTTTCCACTTTGGTGATGTATTCCTTGTATTTTTCCAGGAATAAATTTATGCCGAAATTCTTGTGGAAATGATTTTTTAAAGTTCGTTGGAAATTATTCGGGATTATGTCAATAATTGTTCTGCAACGCTCAACAATTTTTGGGTCAACTTCTTTAAGTTTTCTTTCCAGCAGATATTCGCCGTAAGTTCTTAACTGACTTCTTCCGCCGCCTTCAACAATAGTGGCGATATTTACCTGCTCGATGTTTGAATAGAAATATGCTTTTGTTCTAGTCTCGAACTCGTGTATCAACTCTTTGTTCTGCTTTTGAAGTTTTTTAGGGTTTTTACAATTTTGTATCAACACGATATAATCATGCAGTTTGGTTATAGCATATTTGTCTTTGATAATTTGTTTCGCATAGTCGTTAAACTTGAATAAAGTTATTTCTTTTCTGGGATTATTGGTTTCGCCGAGTTGTTCTTTCTTAAACTCATTAAGTTCCTCTTCGTAATCAGCGATTTTTCTTTCAGTGCATTCTCTGAATTTTTCAAGATTTCCATCATTCACTTTGTCAAGAATCAGGCGAAGATTTAGCTGCGTATTAGCTAATGCGCCAAGTTTTTTTGTATGCACCTTGTTCAGTGTGTTAATGATCTTGTTATGAAATCCAAAAACCAAAGTTGTGTTAGTGCTTCTCGATTCGGGAGAATCATCAACAATAACAATGCGCGTCAGATAAGGGAACCATTTTATGTTATTAAAAACATTCTTACGCATATTGTTTACTTTCACAAGGAATATGCTCGTTCTATCTTTTCTGATTTCGTCGAATAAAGTGTCAGCATCACTGAACTCAACAACTTTAACGTCTTTTGAATTAAAAATTTCTGTTGAAAAAAGATCAATCACTGTTTGAGCGCCGCCACCTACAACAGTACGGATGAAGCCGTTAAGTCCTTTGAAATTAACTGTTAACTCTGTCCGTTCCAGAAAATCCTTTTTTTCGGCATTTGTTGAATAATGCGTACTTTGAATTATCATTTGCTCAAGAACGTCCATAAAATAATTCCATTGAGCTTCTTCGATGTCTCCGTTTACGCCAATTACATCGCGATATTTTCTAAGTTCACGAACGTCATCGCCAAGTGTAAGTTTATACATCAGATCAATCTGATACTGAGTGACAGGCGGAGTGCCAATGGAATTATCATGAGTTTTTAAAATATTCAAAACCTGCTTCTTGGTTTTTTCATCAACAAGCTCATGATCTATTAAAGAGGTTAGTTTGTTGGCAAACCTTTGTTTATGAGTTCGGTACTGAAATGCTTTTGAGTCCTCATGTGGGAATAACATCAGCGATACATCAGTATATCCCGGAATTAGCTCTTTCAGCTCGAGGATATTTTTATCGATTTCAGCAGTTTGTCTTGCCGGATCATCAGGTTCCTGGCAACAAAGACGGACAAAATTTTTCAGATTATCAAGGATATGGTTTGGGAGAAAATTTTCGGCTCTCTCCCCAAGAGAGACATAAAGGTTGATAAAGTCTTTTGCGTCGCTCTGCAAGTTGGCTATTTGTTTTCCGGGTAGTTGCATGGTTCTTTCTTTATTTATTATAGAATATTTTTTCTGAGTCATGTTACCGGATAAAGTTCACCTGCTAAACGGTGAAATCCGTAAAATAATGGAGGAGTAAAATAATTCTTAGAAATTGAGGTGCAATGTAATAAAAAAAACTACGTTTGGCTAATTATCACAATTGAGTTATAAATTTTGAGTAATAATATACAAGCGTCAGTGATTAGTGTCGTATTCCTTTATTTTTTGAAGTATCATTGGCTCGGCATCGTTATACATTTCGCGAATAAATTCATCGCTGAAGTTGAATGTCCTTTCGCTGAAATCCATTTTTTCGACACGATCGAAAAGCAATTTTTTTGCCTGCTCAATATCTTTTCCGTAGATGTGATACGAATCCGCATGCCAGTTCATTCTTCCCAGTTCAATTTTCTTCCCAGTTTTTTCAGCAATACCTGAAGCAATAATATTTTTGTTGAAGTTGATGAACCCGAACATATTCATAAAACTTGCACCCCAGGCATCATTACTTCTGAATCTTACATTACAGTTAAGCCACCATACTCCTTCTTCATCCTCCATAATTCTGTACCATAAGGATTGAAGACATGGAGGATCAAAACATTCAACATCAAGATTCGGCATCCAGGTTATCATTTGAGCCTGACGGGTATATGGTTGATTAACAAGTTTATTAATAACATTCTCGATTTGATTGACGTTAAAAAATCCTTTTTGCTTTGATTCACCGTCAATAAGTTCTTTCCAAACTCCATAAGCAGCCAACCGACCATGATATGTATATTCCCAACGAGTATCATTCGGGTCATTAATATTTTTTA